>CAYPUL010000036.1:0-7629 GCA_964413975.1 Candidatus Woesearchaeota archaeon | reverse complement strand
GTACCACTTGATTCAGATCATGAGATGAATGCAATCCAGATTCTCCAGAAACACCCAGCAGGGAGAGCGTATGCCCATCTTCTCGAGGGAATGACAAAATACCCTGTCTTCGTTGACGCAAATTCGCACATCTTATCAATGCCACCAATTATCAATAGTGATAAAACAGGGAAAATAACAGAGGCAACACACGACGTCTTTATCGAATGTTCTGGTTTCCAGGAAGAAATATTACACAAGACTCTCATTATCCTCACGACAATGCTTGCAGATATGGACGGCACGATCAATGCAATCGAACTCGAATATGATAAAAAGAACAGAGTATCAATGCCAAATCTAAATCCTGAAAAGATGAAAATCTCACTAGAGAATGTAAATAAACTTCTTGGACTTAAACTCAAAGAAGGAGATCTCGAAAAACTTCTTCCACAGATGGGATATGATTACAAAAACAGAACAGTGATGATACCTCCTTGGAGAACAGATGTTATCCACGAAGTAGACATTATCGAAGATATAGCAATAGCATATGGGTACGAAAAGTTTATTCCTGAAATACCAAATATATATACCATAGCAGAAGAAGATCTTTTCGAAGAAAAAAGAAGAGCGTTTGCAGATATTCTAATCGGGCTTGGCTTTATAGAGATCTCTACCTATCATCTTATCAAACAACATGAAGCAGAAACATTAAAAAAAGAAGAAAGAATAGAAGTAGAAAACGCCCGCACAGACTATAAAATACTGAGACCAAATCTTCTCATTCCCGCACTAAGAATTCTTGCAGAGAACAAAGACCATGAATATCCACAGAAGCTTTTTGAGATCGGTGTTGTGTTCGGAAAAAATGACAGAAAAGGAGAATCAAAAATAAAAGAAACTTATCATCTCCTTATCGCTTCATCTTCTGGTAATTTTACTACCATGAAACAAATCCTAGATTATATCGCACACGTGTTTGCACTATCACTCACGCTGAAAGAGTCGACGCATCCAAGCCTCATTCTAGGAAGAACAGCTACTATTCTAGCAGAAAAGAAGACAGTAGGATACATTGGTGAATGTCATCCTGAAACACTCCATAATCTATCCATAAAAATGCCGGTCGCGGTTATAGAACTTTCACTGGATGAAATTCTCTAAATCTTTAATTATTAAGGATAAATCTAGTTTTTTGCTTAAAAAAGCCGATGATTCGGATGAAAAGTTTAGAGAAGATTTGGAATTCGCCAGAAGAACCAAAGAGGCTTGGGAAAGACACGATAGGGGAGAATTTAAAACAATGAAATTTGAAGACTTCGTAAAAGAAATAAAAAAATGGTGAAAATAGACTTTGATGAACACTTCAAAAAGACTATTTCCAAAATAAAAGATTCTTCGATCAAGGAAAGAATAGAAAATACCACCGTTCAGACTTTCTTATGCCTATCATATAACAAAAGACTGAAGTATTTACCCAAATTGTCTTTTGTTATATTCGGGAGACTTAAATAGCTTAGTCAAAAATTTAAGTCTCACGCTATAAGATTAGTGATACAATAATAATTCTAGATACTAACCAAAATAACTTCTTTCTCTTTTCACGTTTGTCTGTTTTTCTCCACTAAGCTGTTGCATATGGTGCATAATATCGCGGAACAATGGCCGTATCTCCCCCCAGGTCGTACAGATCTTCTTAATAAGATCTGCCTCTGCTTTTTCACTCGTCTCGATCTCAAGAGCAAGCGAGTCCATACTCAACTGAGAGAGATTCCAATACAATAGCTCGAGGTTTTTTCTATCATCACTACTCATTGTTTTAATATATGCATGGTATGTTCGCGGCGCATTTATCGATGTTAACAACATCTCAACAAAACCAAGAGAATTAACAATCTTCTCCATCATCACCTTCCGAACAACACGCAAAAGACTATCACTCTCCTTTTCTATCTTCTCGATCTCGAAATATTCATTCATAATCCTAAAGGGAGGTAATCGATACTGCTGTGCAAACGCACCATACGCTTTCTTTAAAACATTCAATTCCATCTCACTCTAACAAAATAATCCTTTTTATAATTAACGTGTCATCAGGAAGAATTCGAAGAACTCCGAATAATTTAAAAAGGAGCATTGGAATAAACTTTTATGGGAAATATAACCCTGCGCGGATATAAGAGCATTGTAGAAAATGAAGTATTCAAGGGGCATGCGCATCCAATACGAAATCCAGAAACAAAAAAGAAGACAGGAGAGGATATAGAGGTAGTATACATTAGTAAATTCAGAGTTCCTACCGAGAAAGAAGTAATTGAATGTCTAGGGAAAAATATAAGGAAAGCACATAGTAGAAGAGACAAGCCAAAGTTCTCCACAAGAGACTTAGAAGGCTGTGTAAATAGTATAATGAAGCATTATAAAAGCGAACTACAAGAAGGAAGAATCTATGTTGAGGCACTACGTAAACTTTTCCCGCCGGCAGTATTAAAATTGCTAAATGAAGCACGAGAAAATAAAAGAATTATATTATACAATAGAACCATAGAAAGGTTGAATATAGAAAAACAAAGAATAAGAATAAGACTCTGCCGAGGTGTCATGCCTAAAAGAAAAGAGTTAGAATATCTCTTAGAGAGAGGAGTGAGAGAATCTGATATACTCTCCATGCAAGGCCAAGGAGATGTTGGAGAGTATAAAACCCTAGCTGATCTTGCGAGACTTGTTAATGATGCATTACAATCTACAGAATTGATTACTAAGTTAAGAGACGCATCAGACTACTATAAAGAAAAGAAAGCTGATGAAACGGTCGAGAAATTTAATAACACCCATAAATTAGAAGAATTGGAAGAAATTTCTAGACACCTACTCCTAGGTATGGTGGAAGGTATAAAGCAGCAAGCCA
The DNA here is from genome assembly GCA_964413975.1 of Candidatus Woesearchaeota archaeon. Lineage (GTDB taxonomy): Archaea > Nanobdellota > Nanobdellia > Pacearchaeales > GW2011-AR1 > UBA73. Next base: position 4,739 of record CAYPUL010000036.1, on the reverse strand, counting down.
AAAGAGAAGACCAAGCAAAAGGATATTCTCTAAATTAAAACTATTTCTTCCCTTCAATAAGCGCATCGATAATCTTGGTAATTTGAACAAGGAAATCCTCTGCCGTTTTCTGCCACTCGTCAATCTCCGCACCTCGAACATTACTAACCTCGCGATGAAGAATACGTTTATGTAATAAGTAAATCTCTCTCAGCGAATGGACATAACCTTGCTTTAACATTCCCGCATCAACAAATGTTGTCTTTAACAATTCAGGAATGTGCTCGGGACTCGGTGGCATTTTTCCAGCAGTCATTAAAGCAGCCTGCGCAGCATCAACCATAGTCCAATAGACTCCTTCGATCGCCCCTGCCTCAGCAGCCTGACTTCTAGCCAAATGCCAAGGCGCGCGTTGCAACGCCGCATACACTGCTTCTGGCGTTGAGCGAATCTTACCTTGCAGGAGCAAGGCTTTTAGCGGATTAAAAAAACCTCCAGAATCAATAAGCGCCTCACCATACCTAAGGATATTAACAACAACAGGATCACCATGTAAAAGATCATGCCACCAAGTTGTCAACCTTACTGTATTAATATGCAACTCTATGGTATACCCTCGCGCACTAATAAGTTTCCCCAACTCTTCACGATACCATGATACTAACTCAAGATCCCAATCAACAGCCGCATCATCAACAATTAGTACGATATCAATATCAGAACCAACACTAGCATTACTCTTCTCCTTCGCCTGCGAACCAAACAGAATAGAAGCTTTTACAATACGATCAAACTTTTTATGAACACTCACCGCAAAATCCATCGCAATATCCTTCTCGTTCTGTAACGTTCGTGTCAGCGGCAGCTCCTGAATAGTCTTTGGCAGTTCTTTAACGCGTTCATCACCAGAAACAGATTCTTCACTCTCTTTATTCGAAGAACTTTTTCGCTCACCCAACCGTTTTCCCATACACCTCTTCTCCTATAGCCTTACCAACCAATTCGTATTTTTAAATCTTTACCACTATTCTACATACTCCACAAAACCATTAAATATCCAAGAGCCGAACTTTGACATATCTTTCGGAAGAGATTTCTTTACATAGAGCACAGAACCGAAAGTATTTTTAACCCGTTGTTTGACATATGTGTAAGGAAGCGAGTTTAGTGCCGAAATTTACTTTCTAATGTATTAACAAAATTAGCTCGCATATCTAACAAGGCCATATCCAGCGGATCCTCAGATCTTTCCGATCTTAAATAATCAACATCCATTTTTAACATTGATATCCATTGATATATAAGTGCTCTTCTATCAGTTACGCCATATCCTTCCATGGTATTAGCAATTTCTCTGCCTGTTGTGGGATCATATGCGAAGCTAACACTTGGTGTAGTTAAAAAAACAACTTCCTGTCCTTGATACCCGCGGTTAAAAATACCGTCAAAAAATAAATCGTCAAAAAATAAATCTCTAGTAGGTATTCTTCTAAGATAAAAATCTGCCAAATTAAGTCCTACCCTCCAATTATCTTCTGTAGCCTCCAACAGTTCTCTTGGCAATTCAGTCGGCAATGTACATATATGCTTTAATAGGATTTTTTGATTGTCTCTCATTTTTGTATCTCCAAATATAGACAACATAGAGCGATATTTAAATCTTTCGCTTTATAGTACCTTAAAGGTAGTTACAAAACGAACAAGCTAATGCTCTAATATGCTTTTGTCTTTTTTGTAATTGAAAGTGTGGGTATAGTTTGTCAAATATAATTATTCCAGTATCTTATATTATGTACCAGGTGGCGCCAACTATTCCATCGGTGTCCCGCCACCAGCTCGACTTCTTCCCGATAACTGCCCTCCTAATTCAACCGGCATATTAGAAAAGCCGCTCCCATAAATAGAAAAGTGCTGCTCAGGCAACATCGTGCCAAAACCAGCAAAGTATCCACCAGAAGCATTCGCTGCATACTGCCAATTCGGCGCCATTTCCATAGCATACACCGGAGACCCAAAAGCACGCAAAGTCTGTACCATCGGCGTCACACGAAAATCACGAAACCATGGCCCACCAGTTTCAACAATCTTTTTCACATCCTTATTAATCAATGCAAGCATCTTCTTCGTGGGAACATTCCCCATCCCCATTGGCAACTCAGTATGATCCATCCCAAAATTATCAGACAAATGAACGTGCTTCACATAAGGCGCTATCTTCTCAGTCTCCCGCACAACATCAGCTTCATCATATCCAAACTTACGAATCATATTAATATGCCCGACATCCCACGTCACCCCAATCAATTTCTCAGCTTGTTGTTGAGCCTCCCCCTTTGACAGGCCAAGATCTCCCATAAAGCGATCGCGTAATTTATCTCGTGATTTCTCGACAAGCCGCCGCAAATCATCAGCCCGAGTCAATCCCAAGCCTGCAGGAGGGTTTTCAATACTAATAATTGGCGCGCTGCTTTTAAATTCTTTATAAGCACTGAAAGCAACATTCGAGAAAGTATCTGAAGCTTTATCAAGCGCAAAATCGCGCATTGGCTTCCAACCACCAGGCGGATCAATCGAACGCAGGATATTTACTCCTCGAACAATCTCTTGTGCAAAATCAGCAATCTTAGTCGGATCTTCCAAATCACCAACTTTTTGTTTAATCTCATCACGAAAGCGATCAAGCTTCGCAAGATCCTCACTCAACTTATTCCTTCGTGCAACTCCATATGCCTGGTTAAACAACTGCTGCAACTCTTGGTATGCATCTCGCAAATACAAATCACCCCGCACCATCATATTCAATCGCTCTTTCTCATAAGCACCTAGCGGTCCTAATTTTTTTAATGTCTCTTCGCCCTCTCCTCGAAGGTAGGCTTTATATACCTCGGGCAATAAACTCTCCTTAGGCATTTCCGCACCTTCTTCCTCACGCTTACCAGCAAGTGCACTTGATACAATCTGCGAGCCATTAGATGCGTTAAAACTAACATGCTGCAGGTTTCGATACCACTCGCTCTTATTTCGCTTTTGAATACTATCATGCAATACCTGGTATTGCCCTTCGAGTGTATCTAATGTTCCCTCCTTACTCCGGAAATAATCTGGACTTGGTCGTAACTGATCAAATCGTCCTGTTGCTTCTTCAACAATTAAAAATGACTGGATCTGCTCTTTTATCTTCCTTGCTCCAGTTTTTGGATCCACGACCTCTGTTCGAGCAACCGTCTCAGGATCAGGCAGCCCGTTACTCGAGTGAAACGTAACAATCAGATTCCCTTTCGGATCCATCTTGTGTGCCCGAGAAACCGCACTCCACATTTGTCGTTCAACTTGTTCACGTTGCGCATTACTCCATCCTTCTCTCCCAACACCAGTAGGTTCTAACAAAGGCCCATGAAAAGTTATATCTGTGCCAACTAATTTTTTAAGACGATATATCTCAGTCAAATGTTGCTCAGGTACAGACTCCCATTCTGCAGGAGAGATTCCAGTAACTTCAACGGTTTTCGCACCAGTGCTTAATTTATCAGAAACAGCCTTCAATTGATTTGATGTTCTAGGGTCTGTCGTAAAACCGAACTGCGAAACCGGAAACCTATACTGAGGGCCCATCCCCAAAGACCATTCTGTTCCATAAGTAGGATCAAGGCCATAATCAGCCCCTGCATAAAATCCGTGTGTATATTCCTCACCTGTTTTGATTACCATCTCCTTCCAACGATAAAGTTTTATTTAAATCTTCCCCTGAGCCCCTGAGAGCATCTGTTAAACCAAAAGGTGATGGGTTATTTAATCACCTATTAATTTTAGAAAAGATAGATTTATAAATATCACATTGTTATAATTTTTATAACAATACAATATGACACTTAAGCTTATAGTTAGGAAATTGGAATTGAGTGATAAGAAGTTTATCACAAGAGAAGAACTTAAAGAAGATTGTAAAAAACTTAGTTTGGACTATTATATGACTATAAGATACCTAACTCACTACAAATATTTAGTAAGAATCCTAAGGGGTATATTCTACATTAAGTCAATTGAAGAAAGAAAATTGAATAAGACTAACATCAACCATTTAGAAGCTATTAAAGAGGCGTTGAAAATAAAAGGAATTAAGAATTGGTATTTTGGGTTATCAACAGCTTTAAAACTCAATAATTTAACTCACGAATATTTTACTATTGACTATGTTATTAATGATAAAATCTTTAGGGCTAAACCTTTTTCAATCTTAGGATATAAAATAAGATTTATAAAAATAAATTCTAAGCTAACCAAATTTGGAATAATAAATAAAGCTTTTCCATACTCGGATGCTGAAAAAACAATGCTTGACTTTGTTTACTTAAAAGAGCATGGCAATGTTAAGTTGATTCCAGAAGAAATATTTGATAGCTGTTCAAAGAATAAACTACATAAATACTCAAAAAGTTATGATAAAAGAACAATTAAGAGATTAAAGGAGATGCTATGATAGATATAAAATTCATTAATCATGTCAGTGATAAACTTGGTATAGCAAGAAAAGACTTGATTGAGAAAGATACGCTTTTACAAATACTTCTTAACGAGCTAGTGAAAAATAAAGACTTTAAAGATAATTTTGCATTTAAAGGCGGAACTTGTCTTCTCAAAATTTGTTTTGGTTATTTCAGATTTTCAGAAGACTTAGACTTTACTTATTTGAACCAAAAAGAATTTGCTGGATTATCAAAAAGCAAACTTAGAGCAAGCATTTCGGAAAAAATTAACAAGTT
>CAYPUL010000035.1:0-8409 GCA_964413975.1 Candidatus Woesearchaeota archaeon | reverse complement strand
AATGGGGGCTGGTGTTATTATTGCAGGCATTCTCTTCCTGCTTATCATTGGCGGTATCTTTCTACTAAATGGATATTTGGCACCGAGTACTAATAACACGAAAGATAATCCGCAAGAGACAACGAACAGCTTGAACACTGGAGAAACACACCAGGTTGGGATGAGCGCCGCAGGATTTTCTCCGCAGCGACTTGAGACTAGTGTTGGTGATCGCGTAACGTTTAACGTTGCGGATAATGGAAGATATTGGCCTGCAAGTGATGTCCATCCGACCCACGAAGTTTATCCAGGGACAAGTATTCGAAAGTGTCGGGATGTTGCTGAAGGAAGTATCTTTGATGCGTGTCGTGGGCTGCAGCAAGGATCACAATTTTCATTTGTTTTTAATGAAGCGGGGACCTGGGCTTATCATGATCACTTAAATCCCACTCTTCGTGGGATAATCGTTGTTCGATAGCAAAATGGTAGAAAATCGTTTTGATAGTTATCGAAAATATGCGCCAATCTCAGTGCGACTCGGCATTGGCTCTGTATTTTTATTACTAGGAATAGATCAATTTATGAATCCAGCAGCATGGGTTGCCTGGATGCCCTCTTGGATCAGCTGGGTAAGTCCTGAACAGTTTTTCTTTCTGAATGGGATTTTTAATAGCATTATTGGATTATTATTAGTTGTTGGTTTCTTTACTAGAATTGCCGCCTTGTTTGCGATGTTACACTTGATCGGTGTGCTTGTTTCTCTAGGGTATAATGATATTGCTATTCGCGATTTTGGCCTGTTGTTAGCAACGCTCTCAGTGTTTCTGTATGGAAAAGATTCGTGGTGTATTCGTTAGATAATAATCGCAGGATTCATTTCTGGTTTGTCCTTCTCTTCATCAAAATCTGCAACTAGGCTTTCAGTTGTCAGGACAAGCGCTGCGATACTTGATGCTGTTTGAAGAGCATTGCGAACGACTTTTGTCGGATCAATGACGCCAGATTTAAAAAGGTCTTCATAAGAGTCCGTGCTAGCATTGTAGCCTGTGTTCTCAGATTTTCCATTAAGATTTGCAAGGACTTCAGAACTATCTTTACCTGCATTTGTTGCGATTTGTCTGATTGGTCCCTCGAGCGCTTTCTTTACAATACGGGCTCCGATTACTTGTTCTGAAGATAGAGCCAAAGTATCAATTTCTTTTGTAGCATGTAAGAGTGTAACACCACCGCCAGCAACAACACCCTCCTCAACCGCTGCCTTTGTCGCATGTAAGGCATCATCAATACGTATTTTCTTTTCTTTCAGCTCGGTTTCCGTAATCGCTCCTACATTAATAACTGCAACCCCACCACTCAGTTTTGCAAGACGCTTTCTGAGATCTTCTCTCAAGTAATCAGAAGTCTCTGCTTTGATACGGTTTTCAATTGCCTTGATTCGTTTTTCTATCTCAGTCTTTCTCCCCTTTCCTTCAATAATAAGTGTCTCGTCTTTTGAAACTTTTACTTTTGTAGCCGAGCCGAGGTCGCTAATAGAAAGGTCCTCAAGTTTATCGTCTTTGCTTTTTGCGATAACCTTCCCGCCGGTAAGAATTGCAATATCCTCAAGAAGCTCGAGTTTTTCGTCGCCAAAACCAGGTGCTTTTACTGCGCAAACTTTTAAGGAACCGCGGAGGACATTAATAACAAGTGTAGTAAGCGCCTCGCCGTCAACGTCCTCTGCTATGATAATAAGTGGTTTGCCTTCTTGTGCTACAAGTTCAAGTGTTGGGACGATCTCCTTGATTGCAGAGATTGATCTGTCAGTAATAAGGATGTAAGGATCTTCATAGGTGGCTTCCATCTTCTCATGATCAGTTACCATATAAGGAGAGACAAACCCTTTGTCGAGCTGCATACCCTCGACAAGTTCAAGTGTTGTTTCAGTACTCTTTGCTTCTTCTACAGTAATAACTCCTTTACTACCTACTTTCTCCATTGCTTCTGCGATAAGAGAACCGATTTTTTCATCATTATTCGCAGAGATAGTTGCTACCTGCGTGATTTGTGCTTTTGTATTTACCACCACAGTACGTTTTTTTAGATAAGAAACGACTCTCTCAGTTGCTGCTTCGATACCCTTCTTTATTTCTATTGGATTTGATCCCGCAGCGATGTTTTTTAGTCCTTCAGTAATCATAAGCTGTGCGAGGAGTGTTGCAGTCGTTGTACCATCTCCAGCTTTGTCTTGGGTTTGTGAGGCAACTTCTTTGATAAGTTTTGCTCCCATATTCTCGAATTTATCTTTCAGTTCTATTTCTCTTGCTATCGTAACACCGTCGTTTGTTATCAAAGGCGAGGAAGATTTATCAAGGATTACATTCCGTCCTTTCGGACCAAGAGTTACTTTTACAGTGTTCGCAACTTTATCGATACCGTTCAAGAGCGACTTCCGTGCATTTTCTCCAAAGATGATTTGCTTTGCCATACTATTTCTCCAGTTTTGCGACAACGTCTTTGAATTCGACAATAAGGTATTTTTGACCGTCGATTTCAATGTCTTCTGAACTATAACCTCCGTAGAGAACACGATCGCCTTTGTTAAGCGGAATTGATTTCCCGTCTTTGAACGATCCCACTTCAACAACCTCTCCCTGTTTCTTTTCCTCTGAAGACTTGGGGAGGAATATCCCTGACTTAGTCTTTTCCTCTCCCTCGATTGGTTTCAAAACAATACGTTCTCCGATTGGTGTCAGTTTCATTTTCTTCTACAATACTACTAACCTCTTCTCTCTAGGGTTTAAAAATTTTTCTTTCTTAGAGTATATAGATGCTAATCAACAGGCACACCAGCAGCACCCGCAGCAGCTTCGCTATCGTATACTTCTATCTCACAATTATCATCAGTAAGAATCCTCCGTCGTTCATGGTGGGTCCTAGTCTCAACAACGCCGTCACCGTCAAAATCCATATTAATAATCTGCCCTGTCTGTGGTTCAATAAAAACCAAGCTCCCATCAGGAGCATGGACATCAGTCACAGCGTGCGCTCTTGTCGTTCTTCCAGCAGCATCATAACACCAAAACGCAGTAAAAGTCGCATTATAACCAACCGAGGTTAAATTCCGTTCTAAATCATCAGAAAAATCATCACAATCATATGTCCTAGGTGTATAATTACCACGAGCAATGCCACTATCATTAACAGCCCTAGTTAAATTGCTTAACCAATCACCTTGAGAAGTTGTATTAACAAGACTAAAATTCCGCACATCTCCTAGTTTCGCTCTCCCTCCGTGTTTCGGCGGAATGCACTCAACAACCGCCCCTCCATTATCTCGACACTGCACAATACCCATCATACTACATTGTTCTCTCCCAAATTGATTAAAACAACACAAAAATTCCTGACATACATCACCAACCCTATCCCGATCGCCATCATACTGATCAGGGTTATAATCCTGCGGGCAATTATCTTGCTGATCCTTCACACCATCACCATCAATATCGTTAGACTCATCAACATACGCACGAGCCCCAATTACAATCAGAACAACCAGCAAAATACCAACGAACCAACCAACTCTTTTTCTCATGCTCATAAACCATATGCTATCAATGTATATAAAACTTCGCAATCACAAAAAAAAGAGATAAGGACGCCAAGGCCAGGATTTGAACCTGGGAATCGCTTGCGCGAAGGAGGATTAGCAATCCTCTGGAGTAACCGCTGTCCCACCTTGGCATTCCTGTTTCCTTATCTTATATCCATCTATTGCCCACCGTGACTTATATGCCTAGTGATTTAAAGTTTATCATTGCTCAATAATTCAAATACCCTACTTTTCTCATCTTCTTCTAGCTCCTTAAATATCTCTTTCTCAAAAATTTGACATTTTTCATACAACTCGTCAAATAATTCTCTTGGCTGTAAGTGGATATGTAAATGGTTAACTTTTAACTTATCTTGTTCTTGAAACGGTCTATAATTTTGTCTTATATCACAACCCTTAGAAATTTTAGAAAGAATCTTGTTTTGAAACTTAATGACCATCTCCATCAGGTCTTTCAATTCTATTTCCTGGAGTTCTGATAGGTTTTCCACATGTCTTTTTGGGATTACTAATAAGTGACCTTCAATCAATCGAGGGTTGCTTAATATGGCTAAAGAATGTTCTGACTCGCCTATTATTCTAGTTTTTTCTTTGTTTATCTCACAAAAAGGACATTCCATGATATACTCAATAGATACGGGTTTTAATAATCTATGCGTTTTAATAAGGTATTTCATTTTGAAGTCCGTTCTTAAGATTTATGCCTTATCCCCATGTTTATGCATCATCCGTTAGTACAAAGCAACCGCCAACAGCTTTATAAACCAGCAAAACGATAATACTTGAGAAAAACAAGGGAGGCAATACAATGGAAGAATTCGAAGAGCGACCAAGGAATACAGGTTTTAATCGCGGATTTAGAAGTTTTGGACCACGAGAGAAGCATAAAGCAACATGCTCAGATTGCGGAAAGGAATGCGAAGTCCCATTCAAACCAAGTGAAGGAAAACCAGTCTACTGTAATGAGTGCTATTCTAAAAGAAGACCGAGACGCTAAGTAGAAATCGCACTGTTAGTTTATTTTTAATTTTATTTTAAAAGAGAAATCACACAACTACTCGCCTATACCTAGAACAAATCTCCAGTAATGAACTCTCGCGAAGTGTATTTGTTAATCCTTCCGAAAGATGCAAATATTTTCTTCTGAGATAAAGTGTTGGTGAGACTGCGAACATATATTGCTCTGCACATGGAAACCATTGACGGAGTATACGAGTACTACCCAAAATATCACCGTCGTCTGATAACAAAACGCTAGGTAAATGAGACCGCGCCCTATCAAGCGCATACACAATTTGCTGACTATCAACACAGCCAATATCTTTATCTCCATACTTACGTTTGCGTTTCATGGCTAAAAGAGAGGCCTGTAAAATAAGTCGCCTGTCATCTAAAGACATAAAGGGGATTATCTCTTGAGGGTTCAAAACGCGCTTAATCTCTTCCGCTGCGTCTCTCCCAAAAATACTTGGACGATTGCGCATCTCATTAATAACCCCAGCGGTAACAACAACCTTATACCGAAGTCTCTCGTCAAACAAGTCCTCACTATTCCAAGAATCGTAGCTAAACTTCAACGCGTTAGTATCAAGCACAATCTCAATTTCTTCTGGTGAAAACCCACGCAAACCAAGACATTCCTGTCGTACAACATCATCAAGTAAAATAGATTCCGCCATAGGAAATTAAAAAAATTACAAACCGCGCGCTTGTCGCCACTCGTCAACAACGAGTGCAACCCAAGGTTGAATAGAAAGAAGAAATTCCTCCTGTCCCCGCACATTTAAATAATCCCTCAAAGTTCTAAGATCATACGACCCATTAAATCCACGAAGCAACCCTCTCTCAAGTGCCCCTCTATCAATAGGGAGCAAATAATCCCCAAGCTCTGTATCTTTAGAGAACCTCAGAGTACCATCTACAAAAGCAAAAGCTTTATTCAACATTCTCTCAGCCAATGCCTCATAAGCCCTAGTATCCATGCCACTCTCTTAAAACTACCCTTTATAAAACCTTCGGCGAACCAAGTTTTTGTGTAAGATACAAAAGATACTCAACTCATCACCAAGTTTATATAGGAAAAAGACTGTCGAAATGTATGTCTCGAAAAAGGATTCTGTCGGTGTATCCCAAGTTTCCTCCTTCTTTTTGGGGTTTTCAGTTTGCGCTTAATTTCCTCGGTAAACCAGCTACTATGCCGCCGACAGGGCTTGCAACAGTAGCTGCAATGATCCCAGAAGAGTATTTTGAGGTGCAAAGGATCATTGATACAAATGTCGAGCCTTTAACGAATAGAGATATTAGAAACACTGATCTGATTTTCACTTCCTCTATGATTGTTCAAAAGGATTCGCTCGATGATATCATTAAACGAGCTCATGCCCATGGCAAGAAAGTAGTCGCAGGTGGTCCATATCCCACTTCCTACAGAGAGCGCATACCTGCAGACTATCTAGTACTCAACGAAGCAGAAACAACATTAGGTCCATTTCTTGAAGACTTGTTGCAAGGTTCTGCAAAGAAAGTGTATGATGAAAAATCAGTTGCTCCTCACAATCACACACTACAGTTAACGCGAGAGGGAAAGCCATTCATAACACAAACCCCACTCCCGCGGTGGGACTTACTAGATTTAAACAACTATGTCTCGCTAGCAATTCAATATTCAAGAGGGTGTCCCTTTCATTGTAATTTTTGTGATATCACAGCCCTTTTTGGATATGAATCTCGAACAAAAACACCCCCACAAATGATTGCTGAATTAGAAAATGTATATACAAGAGGTTGGCGCGGACAGCTCTTTATTGTCGACGACAACTTCATCGGAAATAAACGAAATGTTCGCATGCTCCTACCAGAAATAGCACACTGGCAGAAAGAACGAAGATACCCATTCTCATTTTTTACCGAGGCAAGTATGGATCTAGGAATGCCAAATCATACAGATATCTTAAAAGGCATGGTTGACGCAGGATTTGATCAGGTTTTTCTTGGGATCGAGTCAGTAGATCCTGAAGTACTGAAAAAGATGGATAAAGGTCAGAATCTAGGAAATCCCTATCAAAAAGTACGAACGATCCAAGAAGCAGGGCTAGAGGTCATGGGCGGTTTTATTATTGGAAGCGATGGCGAAAAACCTTCTGTATTTGATAATCTATTTGAATTCATTCAAACAGCAGGGATTGTTATACCTATGCCAGGTCTCTTAACCGCACTAAAAGACACAAAACTATATGCACAACTTAAAGAAGAGGGACGCCTCGTAAGCGAAAGCACCGGAAATAACACCCACCAACTGGGGTTTAATTTTAAACCACAATTGGACGAGAGATTTCTTATTAGCGGCTACGTTAATCTACTAGAAAGACTATTTGATCCAAAGAATTATTATGAACGCTGTAAGGTGTTAACATCGAGGCGAGGAACATACCACAAAACACGCAGGACTACAAGAGCTGGCGTGCAGGCATTGAATCATATCCTCTACGAAAAACTAATTCGAAGGCCAGAGTGGGAGTTTGTAAAACATATCACTAGCACATTACTAAGAAATCCTCAAGAGTTCCCTGAAGCAATTGCGCACGCAATAAAACTACATCATTTTAATACTATGACTGATGCAACAAGCAAGCTCTACCGCTATCCAAAGCACACTGAAACGCTCTATGAACGATTTCAGCAACATGTTCATACACTAAAAGGAAATATTCGTACTAGACTCTACGAGATAGAAAGTCTTGAGCAGTCAATATTAAATGAAGCTAAAATAAGATATAATAAACTCCACATGGATTTCCGACAGGGAGCACAAGAAGCCTTCGAGAGCTTAAGAGATAGAATTGCACACGCTAGGAAAGAATATAGCAATTTACTCGCTAGTTAAACCCCTTTCCAGTCTTCTCCTCAGCCCGCTCAATCATAACCTTCTTCAAACCGATAAAAACCCCTCCTTCCTTTCCGCCAACATAACTATTCTCTCCAGGTTTGATAATATCGTTCAGCACAGGCAGCTCAATATCGATATGGGTAATCGTTGCTCCAGATTTTCCCTTCAGATGGATATAAACATCAGCCTTCCCCAACTTTATCTTCCCCTCACCAGGACCACTCACCTCTGCCTCCGCTCACTCCGAAGAATATCTAGAATGTATGTAAAACCTGAGAGAACACCAACGATTCCTGTCACAACCACAAAGAGAGCAGAAATTCCAAACGCTAGTGGATAGTAAATATGAAGAATAATCATCGGAAAAGTCACTGCTTGCAACACCGTTGTCGCCTTCCCAATTGGTTTCGCTCGTGGAATTGCCTTCCCTGCAATGAAGCCGGCAAGCGCAACAGGAGCAGCAATAAATTCGCGCGACAAAAGTATTATAATCTGCAAAATATGATCTTGCGTAAGAAAACGCAGCAGTGCAAGATTGACAATAAATGCAAACGCAGTTCCAATCATCAAAAACCTATCAGCAATCATATCAAACTTCCTTCCAAACTCAGTCTTCATATTAAACCGCCGCGCAATCTGCCCATCGAAGAAATCAGTCAACATACCCGCAATAAACAACCCAATAATTATCTGTATAGAATATCCTGCAAAGATAAAATAAATAGTAATAAAAGTAATAAACACCCGCAAGAGTGTCAGTGCATTGGGTATATTATAAATATTCTCAACCTCACGAACACGTCTTTCAATCTGCCGCTCAAGCCGCTGTTCAGCCCGAAGAATTCTCCCGCCAACACGCCTCTTCATCCAATAATGAGAATAGCAAGCTTTAAAAGTTTTCCTCCCCCCAAGTTTCTATAGCGGGGTAGAGCAGCCTGGAGTGCTCGCGAGG
>CAYPUL010000034.1:0-8544 GCA_964413975.1 Candidatus Woesearchaeota archaeon | reverse complement strand
AATCACCTAGATTTACAGATTCCATGGTAGATATAATAACACATGAAAATCTTTATAACCTTTAGGTGTTCCTTTAATATAAGCGGGGATTCCGGAGTGGTCAAACGGGCAGGACTTAAGATGTCAATCGTTTTCGAATGAGGACGATCAAAGCTCGGGATAAGATAAGAAATCCTGTGTGCTTAGTGCCTTCGGAGGTTCAAATCCTCCTCCCCGCATTTTGATCACGGCTCACGGATTCCGAGCACATATTTAAAATTACCTTTGGGTAATGGAGGATCAAACAGGTAATAGCGAAAGTGTTCTTTAGTAACTCTGAATCTGGCTAGAACTAACTCTTCACCTTCAGAAAAAAATGTAAAGTCGTCCTTCTCTCTATAAGCTTTCTCAAACGCGCTATACTCAACTACAAGCCTACCATAGACCTGCGCATCGTGGAATAAACTTTCGTAATAATTAGGGGAATTACGATAACGCCGAAGTAATCTCTTAGCTTCGTTTGTAGGTAATTTATGAGGAACCCAAAACAGACCTACATCAGGAAGAGTATCACGAAATAATTCATAGAGTGCACTTCCGGAGTTTACTCGTGTTGGACGAACGATTCGTGCATACTGCTGAGGGGAGTGTTCGGTCTCACAAACACGACAATCAACACGGCGCGCAATTGTATTATATTCTACTCGATCTATATACTCGACTGCAATAGGAACGTGACGCATCTCGTAAATAGTAGTGATAGATATTTAAGAATTGTTATTCCTGGAGACTAAATTATCTGTCTATTCACTTCCTCTTTCAATTTAGGCAGAATTTTATTGAGAAAATCAAAGACTTTTTCTGCGTATTCTTTGGTCATGATTTTGCCATAATATGTAATCCCGTTTCTAAAATACCTTGACTCGTTCAAGAATGATATATCATTATCAGGAAACCCAATCTCTTTGAGATACGAGATCTCTCCTTCATGCGCATGACTCCCAGATGCCGAGTATCCTTTTAATAGAAGTTTTGCCCTTATCAATTCCATTATTATATCATAACAATCTTTTATTATGGAGTTTGCATTGAACTCGTGCTTCTTTGATTGATCCTGTTCTTTAATCCCTTCAGAGAAATCTCTGCCTCTTTGAGCAAAAACTCTGCTCTAGACTTATCAGAAGCTTGCTTTTTTATTATTCCTTTCTGCAAATAGTATTCAAACTCTTTAGGCAACTTCATAGGTCTACACTTCCTGACAAAATAATTCCATTTAAAATATTATCTCTTAAATGTTTGTGTATACTTTTAAAAGAGGGATAAAAATTAATGATGGCCGTTCTTTCCAATTTTTTATCGAATTCTATTAACTCTACTTCTCTTTCCTTAGAGCCTATTATAGCAATATCAATATCAGATCTATTCTCTTCAATCGCATTTGTGACATCATCTCCCCTAGAATAACTTCCAAAAAGAATCACTGTGCAGCCAGGAAAACTTTCTTCTAAGAATTCTGCTAGTCCGGATTCATAAATTAACTTTAAATTTTCAACACGCTTTAGCTCGATTGCTTTTTGGTTATCTCTATTAAATTCAATTGAAAGTAGATTCATTTTATCAGCTTTTTTTATTTTTACAAGCCCTTCTTTCTCCAAATCACTTAATGCATGAGAAACGGCAGTGGGTGATCTTTTTAACGGCCCTGCCATGCCTCTTAGATTTAAGCTCTGACCTGCTTTTATAGAGAGAAATCTAAAAATCTCCGCTTGCAATCGTGTCCATTTTATAGTATACATGTTCATTCTATATTACACGTGTCTATTTTAGTTTATAAACCTTTCCAATCTTTCTCATTGGTCGCTGAAGACAGATGTACACCGACGATTCTCACATGCACAAGAACCCTGTCCACAATCTAGTGTTCCTGGAGCGCACTCTAGCGTGCAGAGTATTCCTGAACAATCTGGTGCTTTCTCAATAGTTACACATTCGCTTGCATGACAGCACGCTTGTGGTACACAATCGTTATCAACGAGACATTCGTTATCTTCAGTATTCGTGTCTTCTCTGTTCACTCCAGAAGGCTGCGGAACAACATTTGAGTTTTTTACTTGCTTGTTTTTTAGAACACTAGCGATAATAAACACCGCAACAAGGAGAATCCCGACAACTATAAAAATAGTTACTTGTCCCCTTTTCGTATTTCTCATCTTTTGTACAAGAAACATCGCTATATAAATATATAAGATGCACTTAGTAATAATCAGAGAAATTTAAACTTTAATCAAAGAGAAGTAATGACAAAATTTATACATCGAAGTATAATAGTCTTTATAAACAACCTTCCTATAAAATTGTCGATGGCAACACAGAAAGAAGAGAGATTAAAAAATTACACAGGAAATGTTTTCTTATACCGGACTATGTTAACAAATGAAAGGAGGTTGTCAAAATGAAAACTATACTAGCACTTCTGGTAGCAGGGCTCTTATTGCTTTCTCTACCAGCTGTTTCCGCAGTACGAACACCTGGAGTACCAATCACTCCTGACATTACAACTGAAGATTTCGAACCACGAGTTTGGATGTGTGATAGCCGCCTTGTTCTTGATGATGCAGTTGAACCGGGTAGAATCTCTGAAGATGGTCAGTTTCTCAAGGAGAGGATAAATAATTATGCCTTTGAAGGAGAGCAAATCCAATGGAAAGTACTTGTTTTCGACAAGAACGGCATTGAAAAAATCAAGGATGTGTTTGGGACTGTAGGAAACTCACAAGGAGCAGGGAATGAGATTGAGGTTAACTGTAAGTTGGATGAGATTGTTCATCCTGAAAAGAAACTCGATCCATCATGTAATGCACGAATCCTTGAAGAGGAACTAAAACACGCACCTGAGAACACTGCAGCATACTACACCTGTACGCTAACTGTCGAAACCGCAGAGAGCATGTATGGAGAATTCTGGGTGACAGTAGAAGCTGAGGATCTTGACGGCCTCTCCGGTACAATGGACGAGAACGAATTCTGGTTCTTCAATCCAGTGATCGCGCTCAGTATTGATGGTAGTCTTGCATTCGATGATGTGAGACCAGGAGCACAGTCTTACTCAGATACTTTAACGGTAGGTAACGACGCAGATGAAGGATCAGGAGTATTACTTGACATGTTCATTGGAGGTACAGACTTTTACGACTCTTCATCAAGTGGAGCAAAGTGTCCAACGACAAACCAACTCGAATTAAAGAACTTTAGATACTTTGCCACGAACGGTGCATATTCATCGTTACTGGATCCAAGAAAAGACGTGGAGGGATATCTCCCAATAGAATATGGTAATGAGTTTAACAGCCCACTGCCATTCTACAACAGAAACGAGATCCTTCAAGTCGCGCCAAGTGGCCCGTACTTCTCAGCGAACATCCTTGCACCAGGGGCTGAAATTGCACTCACATTCAGATTGAGCCTTCCAGTACCATGTAATGGTGACTTCGACACCGGAAGCATACTATTCTGGGGTGAAGCAATCTAAGACCTCTTTTATTTATTTTTACTTTTTTCCTTTTTCCGTATTAAAACGCAAGAAATAAAACAAAGATCATAGAAAAATGAAGAGAACAAGGAGAAACATTGGCATTGAGACAGGAACGCTGATTATAATTATACTTTCGTTAGCATTTGCCAGCGCAGGCCCTGTTCAGTTACTTTGTCTAGAGAGGGGGCAACAAGTCAGATTTTCAGAGTGTAATCCGCTTATAAGAGATAAGACCTGTACTAGCAACTATGGCTGTCAATTTTGTGTTACGATTGCAACAAGCGGCGCTTACTGTCCTGCAAACATTAATGCTTGTAACTCAAACCAACTAACCTGTATTAGTAGTGTTGATCAAAATCCTGATGTTAACCCTCCTACTATAACCCTTTATACACCGCTCAACGACGAAGTCTACAGCGCAAAATCGATGTTTCTTAATCTTGAAACAAACGAGAACGTTGATCTTTCCATTAGAGATAATACTGCTCCAGAAGAGAAATGGAAATCGCTCTGTGAACTTTGTACTAGCTACACAAAAAAGCAAACCTTTCGAGAGGGTCGGAATGACATTACTCTTAGAGCAATTGACCTTGCAGATCACATTACTGAAACAACGGTTGTCTTCTACATTGATAGTAAAAAACCAAAGATATCTAAAACAGAACCGAAAAAAGGATTCACATCGGGCACATTTAGTGCAATCTTTAGCGAGGAAAACCCAACGCAACTCATGCTTACTTACGGTAATTTCTTTCAAGGAATACAATCATATACATTTGATCTTATTAACGAGTGCGTTCTTACAAAAAATAAATACCAATGTGAGACAACAATCGATCTCTTGGCATATAACGGACAAACAATAGAATACTCCTTTAGTATTGAAGACATTGCCGGTTCGACTCATAGTAGTAAATTAACGCAACTTACCGTTGATTCAACACCACCTATTATTCATTCTATTGATTATATACCTGTGAACAACATAAAGGGAAAGTTGACGATAGCCGTTACTGAAACAAACCTTGCTGATGTATCGTACCGTGACAATGGACTAGATAATCTTGTTTGGAAAAAACTCTGTACAAAACTTGATATGAACAATCAATGTGTAAAACAAATAACAATCTCGCGGGATACTATTGACATTGATATCCAGGTGGCTGATGAAGCAGGCAATGCTGTTGCACAAAACTTCCTTATTCCATAAGAGACATGCTAACCTAGGAAGTGTCGTTATCTCAGTACTCGTTCTTGTAATAACAATTAGTTTCCTTCAGAATGCAACTGCGAGAATTACTATTAATGAGATAGAACTGAATCCAGAGAGTATTGACGCAAACAACGAATGGATTGAACTTTATAATGACGGAGCTCCTACAAGTCTTGAAGGGTGGTATATGCAAGACAAGAACGATAATGTCTATGCTCTTCCTTCAGAAATAATTACAACCTTCTTCGTCATAGAAAACCTCGGAGGGCTTACCAATGAGGACCAAGAACTAAAACTCTTCAACAAGGATAACTTCCTAGAAGATACAACAGCCTCTTTCTTATTGACTGATAGAGACAACGACGATCGTACATGGGGTAGAGTTCCTGATGGCACGGATAACTTTCTCTTTCAGCAACAAACAAAATCACTTCCGAACGAACCGACGCGTATCGAAAATCTATCGCTTAACAAGGCCTGTGTTCTAGAAACAGACAGCATAAAACTCAATGCTCAGATCACTGGCTTCTGCGTAACCAAAGTAAAATTCAATGTTCTTGTTAACAATGAACTCCAGACATTTCCTGCAACGCGAGTAGGAACAAACAACTATACTATAACGCTGCCTCCAGCACTCCTTACACCCTTGCAAACGATCTTCTGGGATGTAGCGACAGAAGACTGTTTTACACGAGAAGAAATCTCAAGCCAACAAAGTTTTTATGTTAATCACCGCACCTCGCTTATTGTAACACCTCTAACGCCGGATGGATTGAACAACTGGTATATTACTGAACCGAGATTCCAACTGCTGAATCCAGACGCGACACAGCTCTTCTATCAGTGGGAAGCCTCAGATATCTTTCCTTACGTGGAGCAATTTGGATTAGAAAACACACCGAACAATAATTCTATTATTGGCGGATTAGCTACCCTTAAATTCTGGTCAGATGTCTGTAACGAACCAATACAGCAAAAAACATTTAAAACAGACTTTACAGATCCGCGAATAGTGGATGTTTACCCATCGGAGAATGCGTTTATTCATGACCCAAAACCAAAAATTAGTGCCCGACTTGATGAACGCTTTAGATCAAATGCGGGCTTTCATCAGGAAACTATCACCTTGCTTCTGGATGATCAGCCACTCACGCCGACAATTGAGACACACACTAATGCAGATATCCTTGTAAGCTCTATTCCTGAAACAGATCTTGGAGAAGGAATACACACCTTATTTCTCAACGTTACGGATAATGCAGGCAGGTACTCAGAAAAAACATGGACATTCACCCTTGACATTCCTGATACAATCACTCTCGTGGTGCATACACCCGAGGAGAAAGATTACTCGACAAATAAGATACCAATAGCGCTTACAACAACACAAACAGCATCGACAATCGAATTGTATAATGCAAACGACAAAAATCCGAGATTTATTACACTATGCAGAAACTGTAACGAATATGGAATCTCAAAAGAAAAATTTCGCAGCTTTAATGAGGGTGAAAACAACGTTATTATTCGCGCAACTGATTTTTTAGGAGGAGTTATTGAAAAAAATCTTCGTTTTATTGTTGAATCAAGGCCGCCACTTATTTTCACAACAGCTCCTCAGAGCGGTTTTGCATCAGATCCCTTTTCGATTGAGTTTAGAGAAGAAAACCCAACGCAACTTACACTTACTTACACAACAGACACAGAAACAAATACTCAAGAACTAGATCTTGGGACTTGTCAGAGAAAGAGAAAACACTTTCATTGTTCCTATACACTAGATCTTATGCCATTTGACGGACAAACAATTAGCTACTACTATACGCTTATTGACAGCGCACAGAATCAAGTAACCTCAAAAGAACGCACACTTAAGGTAGATCTCACGCCACCAGTTATCAACATGATCGAGGTAATCCCAAATAGAAATGGTATTGAACTTATCCTTGATATTAGTGAAGATAATCTTGCTGAAGTAACTTATATTAATCAGAACGAGAGAGATCCAGAAGAAAGATCGTTCTGTACAAAACTAAAAAACGGTCGTTGTAAGAAAAGATTTTCTCTGACTACTGGTCGCTATCTCTTTGAGGTTATGGTGGCTGACAAAGCGGGCAATGCGATTGCACAAGAAGTAGAGATAATTATCTGATAATTTACAAAAACCTACCTTTTTTTCCGTGAAAAGAATCGAATAAACGCGTCCTCTAATTTTTCTCTTCCAAGACCTCGCCGTAAATTTAATGCACTCCTCCGTAATATATCTTCAATCTGCTCAGATAGGGTAAACATATTCTTCTTTGCTCTCAGCTCAAGTTTCCTCAATAATTTTGAGTCTAAATATAGCACTACTCGATTCTTATGTTTATACTTCGGTTGCAACGCAGCAAATGCCTGCTCAACCTCCTCACTCGCCCACCCTTGTTTGATCAAGGGTTCTCGAATCTGATAATCATCATAGCCACGTCTCCGCGCTTCTCGGATAAATTTTACTAACTCTTTCTTTACCATTGTTTCTCGCTTACTTCCTTTTCGGCTGTACATACACTTTCTGTACAGCAAAAGACTTGTAGATCCCCTCAAGAATATCGGTTCCTGCATATCCGGCAAGTAAGCTCAGCCTAGGATCAAAATCGAAGACAATACCTACAAACACACCGATAATGATCGCGATCGCGACAGTAATCGCATAGTATCCCCACAATATTCTCCGCCGCAAAGCCAACGCCTTTAATAAACCAACAACACCACGAGTGAGACCTCCTACACCCCCTAATAATGCGGCCACAACAAACTCATTTGCCATCTCACCTCTCCTTCGCTTCTCCTAGACTTGTTTTTATTTAAAGCTTGCTATTTTTGGGGTGTGGGACATAATTTGGCAGTAGGCTTATTTAGCTGATGTTCCTAGGGGGCAGCGAACCTAGAATTGTGCATTACTAATGAACAATATCTTTCATTACTAATGAAAACCTTTATAAACCTCAAATACCATGAATAAACATAAAATATGATAATAAAAGAAGCCTTAAAGAATATTGTAAGAGCCCAGAGAAAAGATGTTTTATTGGTAGATAAAAGTATAGAAAGAGAAAAACTTAGAGAAATAAAGGTTGAGAACTGAACGGGCTTCTTGAGGCTCTTGATAAATTTAAATTAAAAGAGGGCATGATACTAACTTATAATCAAGATGATGAACTCAAGGTGAAAGATAAAAAAATAAAGGTCTTGCCTTTTTGGAAGTGGCTTGGTAAATGAAATGGTAAAAGATAATGAGACTGTAAGATACCGTATTCTAATCTGCGGCTTCTACGAGCTCACGTAAGCGGTCTTCAGTACTATAATTCCTGTTCATCTGTAAGGTCGGATGTCTAAATAACTCCTTAAAGGCTTTAAACGAATAATCTTCTGGAACAAATGTCCCATTTAGTGCACCTGTTTTTGCATCTCCTCTAAAGTATCGGTCTAGCTCCTCTCTTACTACAAGAATAAATCTATGGTGCGGTCTTAGTATATCCTCTTTGTACCTATCAAGGTTATCTCTCGACCCAGAAAATCCGACTATCTTACCCCTAAGGAATGATATTTCGTACATGCTTGTTATTTCGTCACTGTGTCTTCGATACAGGTCGCGACATTCTATCGAGAGCTTTGTGTCTACTACAAAATTTCTACCAAGTTCTTTACTCGAATAGGTTTTTGTTTGGTGCACACCTTCTAAAATTGTTCTTTCTCTGACGACTACTAGATATTGTTGTGTAAAACAGTCCCCTAGTTCTATTATATCATTAAATGGTTCTATTGGATTCCTTTCTCCTTC
>CAYPUL010000033.1:0-8582 GCA_964413975.1 Candidatus Woesearchaeota archaeon | reverse complement strand
ATTTCTTTCTTTTGCTTTTCTATAAATATATTTCATTCTCTTATGGATATACTTCGCTTCTTTGTAATGCTCTGCTAATTCTTTTGAATCTTTGAGTAGATGCGACCAGCATATTTGTTGCAAGCATCCGCTCTTTTTCGCTGACTCGTAAATATTATTGTAGTCCAGAATATACATAAAATAGCTTTACAAAGGTAAGTAAATACCAAAAACCAATTTCAAAACTTATCATATAGGAAAATATTGGGAAGTTAACAAGATAGTAGGAAGGTTTATATACATCTTATAGTTACTGTATAATATGAAAAAAACAACTATACAAATTAATCTTGAGACTTTAGAAAGATTAAAAGCGCTTAAGAGTATGGAAAGACAATCTTATGATGAGGTTTTAAATAATCTTATAGACAATTGTGAAGAGGAAAGTTTAAGTGAGGAGGAAATTGAAGACATAAAAATAGCACTTGAAAATGTTAAAAGAGGAAAAGTAAAACCTATTGAACAAGTTGCAAGAGAATTAGGAATTACTTTCAGATAGTGTATTCTATTCAAATTGAAAAGAATGCGGAAGATTTTCTTAAGAAATTACAGAAAAAAGATGCTTGGGTTATATTAAATAAGATTTATTCAATAAGAGAAAATCCATTTAGATTTCTAAAGAGATTGCAAGGAGAAAAGCTTTGGAGACTAAGAATAGGAGATTATAGGGCAATTGTTGATGTTATCATCTCTATGAATAAGATTATTGTCTTGAGAATAGGGCACAGAAAAAATAGTCTATGAGGGATAACCTAGGATTAAGTAGCCTGGGATTAAGTAGGCTTCATATCATTATCTGGTAGAGGTAGTTTACCGTTTCGTCGACGAAAGGTATTTAAAGGGGCGTGACGTTAAACCTTCACGGCAACTTGCGGTGTGATGCTTCTGTATGGAAGAGATAATAAAAGAGAAGATCAGTGCGGACCACCTCCTATATGTGAGTCTTAAATATACAAAGACGTGTGATGTTATTATTAATCTGCTATCGCGTTGGAAGATAATGATTGAACTTGGGCTTGGGCGGTTGATTCAGAAGCTTAAGAAGGAGAAGCGATGGAAACTGACTTCTGATGCGCCCCGGGCAAGGATTATCCAACTTAAGAAGATTTATGCGCATAATTCTACTGTTATGGAGACACTTAGGCTCTATGAGTTTTTTCGTGATCTTGATTTGCTCGAAAAGGTGCGCGAGAATGAATTTCGGAAGGGAGTGAATTTGAAGGTTACTTATCGGGAACAGATTGTTAATATTAATCTGAATACGCTAAAGGAATATGCGAGTATTCTCGAAAGGTTTATAAGCTTTGTCAGATAATTCTTGCTTGCATCGTTATATGGTGATTTTGTTATGAGTCGTATTATTACAATTACTTCTGGGAAGGGTGGGGTTGGAAAGACAACTAGCGCGGTAAATATTGCTGCGGCACTCAACGGATTTAAGAAGGATGTTATTCTTGTTGATGCGAATCTTACAACGCCGAATATTGGATTGCATTTGGGAGCCCCGATAGTTCCTGTGAGTTTGAATCATGTCCTTTTAGGGAAGTCAGCGGTTGCTGATGCTGTTTACGAACATGCTTCTGGGACAAAGATTATTCCTAGTTCTTTGTCTATAAATGATTTACGGCATCTTGATCATGCTCGTTTGAAGGATGTGGGAAAGCGGCTGCGAAAAATGGCTGATGTGATTATCTATGATTCGGCTGCTGGACTGGGTAGTGAGGCTGTTGCTGCGATTGAATCTGCGGATGAGTTGATTGTTGTTACAAATCCGGAGATACCTGCGGTTACTGATGCATTAAAGACCGCAAAACTTGCTGTACAGCTTGGTAAACCGATTCTGGGTGTTCTTGTTACTAGGGTGCGTTATAGTAAAACAGAGATGCCATTGGAGAATATTTGTGATATGCTTGAGCTTCCTTTGTTGGGTGTGATTCCTGAGGATGATCATGTGCAGGCTTCACTTGTTGCGAAGGATGCTCTTGTTCATGCATATCCGAGATGCAAAGCCGCGCGTGCTTATAGGAAGATAGCAGCACGACTTATTGGCAACAACACGTACAAAGAGCGTCTGGGTTTTTTTGACTTTCTTTTCGGACGCTTTTGATTTTATTGTTTACTGGACGCTTGTACCTGCTGCAATTTCCTGCTCTGGTTCTAGAATAACAACGTGCTTTTTATCTTCGCTCACTGCTGCTAGGATCATTCCTTCGCTGGTAATACCTCGTATTGTTCGTGGTTCTATATTTGTTACAAAAAGCGCTTTTTTTCCTTCTAATTTCTTTTTTGTATAGTTTTCTTTTAATCCGGCGACAATCGTTTTTTTCTTATCCATTCCAAGATCTACTGTTAACACGAAGAGTTTGGCTGCATTTGGATGCTCGTCAACCTTTTCAATCTTACCAATTCTTAAATCAAGTTCTTGAAAGTCTTTTACAGAGACTGTGTTCATTCTATTTCTGGGTAAAAAAGATTTATATATTTACTCTTTTGTGAATGTTACGTCTTTTGTGACTTTCTGTTCGTTACCATTGACTTCGTACGTGATTTCGTATCGTACTGTTCTTTGTTCGCCTGCTTTGGCATCTTCTCCGAACAACTTTTTGATAGGAATATCAAAATTGCAGACAGCGAATATTGATCCGTAGTAGCTTAACATTTCTGCCTGTGATGAGACTCTTACTATTGCAGTAAGGAATTTTTGTCTGCCTTCCGCGTCTAGGAATACATACTCTCCTGAACCGTATACCTTGGGTGTTATGCATGAATTGTTTTCTCTTCCTTTTGTGATTTCTTCGTTCTTTTTGAATCCTGAGGTGCCTCCGTCGAGGAAGATAACGCTCGCTTCTTTGATTTCTATATACTGCTTGGCATCCTTTATAGGATAGAATACGCGCAGTCGTGATGGTAGTGTTCCTGGATTGTTGGTTTGGTTGTTTAGCATACCACCAGCGAGCACTGGTTTCACTTCATCTGTTGTTCTCCCGGTTATTTTTAGCAGCGTGTTTTGTGTGAATGTGAGGACGATTGTTAGTATCCCTACTAGGATGATGATCGCGATGATATGGCTCTTTTTTGCTACCATTTATTTTAGGAGAACTTTCTCTATATAAAACTTCTTCTAGTTTTGATATGGAAATAAAAAAGAAAGGAGATTATTTACGGTGTTACTTTTTCGGCGATTGTTCCTGTTGCTGTAAGATCTACTGAACTGCCACTCTTGCGGTAGTTGATAACGATGTCACCTTTAAATGTGTTGCCCACGGTTAGTGCACTGCATGGTATGACCATTGTTGATGTGGAACTGGTGCTTATTGATGTTGATGTTCCATTAATGCCACAGCCGGTTACGTTTATACTTTGAAGTGTAAAATCTTCACCACCGTTGTTTCTCAATTCTAGAACAACTCCGGAGCTACCACTTCCTGTGTTTGCTTGTACATTCCACGCGTTTATATAGAATGGCGCTGTCACTACTGCAGATCCGGAGACATACTTGCCTGGGCTGAATACTCCGAAATAAGCTAGGACACCAATAGCAATTATAGCTGCTAATATAGCCCAGCCATAGGTCATCAAGAATTCCATCGCTGCTTGTCCTTTAGTGTTCATTCGTACCTCCTTTATATCTTCGCGTCTAAGTATTAAATAACACCGTATTTATAAACTTTCTCATTCTTAAAGCGTATGAAAAAAATAGTTATTATTGGTTTTCTTTTTGTTTTTGTTATTTCTTTGATTCTTTTTTTTGTGTTAGATGAGGAGAGTAGAGATTTATCACAGGATGAGGACACTCTTGGCTCGCCGCTTCGTTTAGATAACAAGAATGATATTGATGATGTGGTTGATACAGGAAGTGATAGTTATGTTAATGAAGATAATACTCAACCAGATGATTTTAGAGAGGAAATAAGAATAGAAGGGATACAAGGGATAGGATCTCCATCTGGCAGTGTTAATGGTGGTGTTGCATCGTCATTGACATGTACGCTCATTCGACCGGGGAATATACCTGATGTTTCTTGTTCGGTTCGTTCTATTGGTGCAACATCTGTTTCATTGATTATTGTTAATCAGCTTGGGCAGGATATTGTTGCAAACCTTCAGCTTGCTCATTGTTCGCCTGAAGAGAATATAGCTGGTGTTGCGAATAATCAGTACAAGGATTTTGTGTTTTCTTGTGATAATACTGGGAAGAACGAATTTGAGGAGGATTTGATTGTTACGTATACTATTAATGGACAGCAAGTTCGTGTTTATGGTTTTGTTAAAGGTCCTGTCAGCTTGTGACTAGATGACGGACGCCGTAGGTATCAAGGTGCGGATCATCGAGTTTAAACCAGGATTGCATGCCTTGGATTTTGTATGCTGTAGGATTTGCACTTGAGAAGTAGATGTAGTCTACTACTGACTTGTCCTGGATGCCGACTCCTTGCTGTGTGAAGTTTGCGAGATTTATTAGAGATTCAATGCCATACGCGTTAGGGTTTGTTTTTCCTTCTAGGCGATTTAGGAAACTCGGGCCGGTTGGGGAGGCAATGTAGTATGATTTCGAAAGATGATTTGTGAGATTCGTGACATCACTACCTGAGACGAATCCGGTATAGGGTGTTCTTTGTATTTTGTTGACTACAAGACCGTTACTGTGGATTAGGTAGAGCGGATCTTCGAATCCTTCGATTACTACTCTTGTTGTGATGAGTTTTTGCGTATCCCAGTGTGCGAGATTTCCTTTATCTTGTATTCTTAGACGTATTTTTGCGTCGATACGGACCTCCCAGGGTTTATCTTGGGTTATGGTTACTTCTTCGATTGTATAGTTTGTGATTAGACTTATTTTATCGGATAGATTTGTTATCCGAGCATTCCAGTCAGCAAGCCGATAGTCTGTCATAAGCGCTGCTGTTTGGTTTTTTATTGTTCCATTTATTAGTGCTTCAGTCAGCGCGAGCGCTGCATTATCGATAAAGGTACCATTTGTTGTGATATAGTTTTCAACTGATAGAATTGCACGGAAGCCTGAGATGTAGATTTGACGTGCAATGTCTTTTTCTAATGAGAAGATGAAGTTGTTCATTGATGTGACTCGTTGTGTTAGTGTTTCGCGTTCTTGAAACCCTGAACGTACAGTATGGGATATGACGAATATCGAGAGTAGGATTATTGTTGCGAGTGTGAAGAAGATTCCTTTTTTGTTTATCGCCATGTTCGTACTTGTACCTCTGTTGACCATAGATATGGGACTCCTGCTATGTCTAGTGTGTCTATGCCAAAACTGTCTTGTGATACTATGAGGTCGATTTTTCCATCTGCTTCTGCGTCGAATTGTTTTATTAGTCTGTCGACTGCATCATCGATTGCGTCGTCTGTCGGATCCCAGATGTCTGTTCCATCACCGATAACAATGTTTTTTGTTGTGCCGTCCTGGAAGGTGAGCGTGAGAGTTCCTCCCTTTGCTTTGTTTTTTGTGTCACCGTAGCTTACGAAACTCTTTATGAAATAGGTGAGGGTTCCATATGAGGAGGTGTTGGAGATGCCATAACCTGAGCCAAAGTCTAGTGAGAGGTTGTTGGTGCCTTCGAGAAATAGCCCTGCTGCCTTGCTTGGCGAGTATCCAAAGCGACTGAATGCTGGGATATAGGCATCTGGTGGGGCGTTGTAGAGTGTTACAGCGTTTGCTGTTGCTCGCTGTGATGTGTTTCCTGCAAGTGAGAGCCAGCCGAGTTGCCAATCTGCTAGTAATGCGAGTGAATTCTTAGGGAGATGAAAGCGCCAGGTTAGGTTTCGGTAGAATGTATTCTGAAGGAGATTTGTTGCGTTTTTTAGCGGTATTTCTCCGGTGATGTCAATAGAGCCAAAAGGAGGTGAAGGCTGCGTTGCATCTACTAGGACATATGAGTTTTTTCTGAGGGCTGTTTCTTGATTTGTTGATCCCATTTTTACAATAACAAAGAAGTATTCATTTGTTAGACTTTGAGGAGATAATCCTACAGATGTTAATGCTGTCTGTATCTCGGTGTTTGTAAAGTTTATTTGTCCACTTGCTGCTGGTGCTTTTGTTCCGATTAGGATTGTTTGTGGTCCTTTTCTTATGTATGCGGTTGATGAGTGTGTTGCGTTTAGAATAATCTCAAGCGCGTTTACCTGTGTTGGAATAAAGAGGGCTTTCTCGTGATAAAGGACACCTCGAGTCTTGAGGAGATTGAAGGGATAGTTATTTCCGTAGGTGAATGTTTGTAGGTCTGACGTGGTATATTCGACTATGATATGCGAGGCTCCGTCATCACCGCCTGTTGTGCTATCGAGAATTGCGGTGTTGTTTCCTGCATGAACATTAGAGGTGATATTTATTATGGTAAAGTATTTGATGTCACCATCGAATACTTTTATTCCGTTGACGTATAGTTTTGTTGGTTGACCGACCCATGCTGGTTCAGCGAGCCACCATGCTTCGATGATTGTCGCGTTTGCTGGGACAGGGATTGTGTAGGTTATGTTCGTTGCTGCTGGACCACAGTAATCTCCCCATGAATAAGTTCTCCATTTTCCGCACATGAGATCGCCTCGTATTGATAGTATTGTGCTTTTTGCATTGATTTGTTTTAACCATGCTTTCGATACGAATCCTTTCGATGGGCCTGCAAGTGAGACACCGCTTACTGTTTCACGTGCTACTGAGATCTCGCGTGCTGCTGTATAGGGTGTTGTGTTGATCGATGCTGTTAGATTGTTGTTGTACCATATTCCGATATTTTCTGTTGTGTTTAGTGTGCTTAATACGTCCTGGGCGAGTGCTTGCGCTATGCTGCTGTTTATTGTGTATAGTGCACCGATTTGTTCGATGAGGCTGCTGTTGGTATCATTGATTACTTTACTTGTGATCAGCGATTGTATAAGGCTAGAGTTCATCTCGCCGACTTTTAATGTTGAAAGGACTTGGATAATATCTCCTGGTAGTTTTGTTGTTGATCTGGAAGATTCAAATACAGGATAGGCGACGAAGGTAACTGCGAGGAGGATAATTAGTGCGATGAGCGCGTCAATACTGAAAAAGAAGCCGTTGCGATTCATGTCCATGCCTCGATTGTCATTGTTATTGGTTTGTTTTTGTAGATTGTTAATCTTGACAGTTTTACTAGATGGTTTGGTGTATTTGGTGCATGACCAATCCCGTTGAGCTGCTGTCCGTTGATCGTTATTTGTTCTGAGAATGTTAAATAATAATCATAGCGCATTCTAGCTATGGCTTTTGTTTTGTTATACTCGTGGACTGAGAGAGTATAGAATGATTCTAATTTGGTTTCATTTATTTTATTGTTTGTTAGTAGTCCGATTTGAGTATGTGTTGTTGTGTTCCAGGTTGTTGGAACTCCTTCTGAGAGGAGCATGGTCGCGAGCAGGTCAGCTTCAGTGATTAATTCTGGGAGGACCTCTTGATTCTCTGCAGCATTTAGGGTATAGAGATAAAAGAAGATGATCCCTCCTACAAAGATGATTGCCGCGATAATGAGGTCGAATCCCCATGCTTGTGCTTTTGCATTCATTATCCTTTATTTTTGCTTAGAGAAACAGGATTCGGATCGATTACAATGCCTTTTTCGTTTTCAATTGTGAAGTGATAGAGTTTTTTCGAGTGATTTGTTCCTCGCATCTTTAATATTTCAATAAAGCGTTGCCGTTCATTTCCTATTCTTTTGTAATAGAGGACAATGATTGAGTCGCTCTCGAATTCGAGCGGTTTCGGTGCTACCTTTGTTCCTTGGATAGGGACTTCTTCGAAGGTGAGGAGTGACGTGCAATTCCAGTCTCGGATCGTTCCAAAGAGCGAGAGTGCTGCTTCGCGTTGTGTTGCTTTTTCATCAAAGAGTTCTGCAAACGCAGTAATGCTGTCGATGACCATTCTTGTTACTTTTTGTTTTATAATAATATTCTCAATCGCACCTCCGCCTTCTTCGAGCATTGTTTTTACTTTTCCTGGTGTGTATTCTAGGAATGTGAATACTCCTTCTTTTTCATATTTCTCTAGATCCCATCCGAATTCGAGCATGTTTGTATAGAACTGTTCTCTTTTTTCTTCGAATGTTACGTAGAGACAGTGTTCGCCTTTTCTCATGCCGCCAACTAGAAATTGGGTTGCGAAGACAGTCTTTCCACTTCCTGATCCGCCAACGACTAGATTTGTCGTGTTCTTTTCGAAACCGCCTTCGATGAATTCGTCAAAATAAGGGATGTTTGTTGGTACACGTATCATTCTTTTTTGTTTCTCTTTTTTTATTGCCATGGCATTGTAATAGGAATTCCGTATAAAAACTTATCGTGGTTTTCTGCTATGTTTAAATCCTAGCCATGAACTGTGGAACAATATTCCATTTATGTTTGGCTTGGTTTAGTGTGTAGATAAGATGTTTTGTGCTTTCCTTACAAACTCTAATGTTTTCAAGCGCAAGTCTTCAGCATTCTTTTTATTTTTTTCATTGCACTGCTTCCATTAATGATACTTATCTTTGCCATTTTAACCAAAACCCTCCATGTCACTTGCAACT
>CAYPUL010000032.1:0-8864 GCA_964413975.1 Candidatus Woesearchaeota archaeon | reverse complement strand
ACCCAACAACAAAAGAGCAGTTGAAATATCAAAAGGCGATAATCCTAGCAAAAAAATACAATATAACAATCTACGATGCAATTTACGTATCAATTGCCCAGTTTCACGGCAGTCCATTAATTACTGCAGATAAAGAACTATACAAAATTCCCACCATCATTCCTCTCAACAAAGTTTAATCTATAGCACACATCCCTTGCCACTATATTATATCTATCGC
Source organism: Candidatus Woesearchaeota archaeon (assembly GCA_964413975.1). Lineage (GTDB taxonomy): Archaea > Nanobdellota > Nanobdellia > Pacearchaeales > GW2011-AR1 > UBA73. The sequence continues at coordinate 8,644 of CAYPUL010000032.1, read as the reverse complement.
ACCCCCAACCTTCTAAGCTTCCCAAAATCCAACACCTCCAAATCCCCTCCCACAACAAAAACATTAAACCTATTAAAATCAAACTTCCAAGCAAGCCCCAAATCATTCTCTCTGGGATCACTTCCCTCATAAAAACTAAAAAAGCTCGGCACAACAACAATCTTCTTCCCCCTAAACTTTCCACTCAAAAAACATTTATACTTCTCAACCTTCACGCCATCACCTATCTTCACAGCAGGATGCCCATGCCCCATCACCCATGTCTTTATCTCTCCATTATACATCTCCTCAAAATCCCTATCCCCATGCACAAAACAATACTCCTCCCAAATAAAATAATCTCGTAACACAACCCTTTCTTTCCCGCGAACAATCGGCTCTAAAATGTTATCATGATTCCCTTTAACAATCACAATCTCACCACATCTCTCTAAAAAATAATCAAACAACCCCAACACATCATCCCATTCCTGTCTCATTATCCCTCCAAAATCATGTTTCACATCTCCCAACAAAACAACCCTATCAACCTTTCCCACACGCTCAAAAATCCTATCAAACTCCTCAATCATCTCACGAAACATCACACGCGAAACAAACACCCCTGTTCTATTCAAATACTCCTCATATCCCAAATGCAGATCCCCAACTACCAAAACCCTCTGTTCACCATATTCAATCAACAAACACTTTCCAATAAATTCTATTTCCATATCTTATCTCAATAATTACCCTAATTAATACTCTTTCTACAGGAGAAGAGTTCAAAGATCTACCCAACGTTGAATTTATAAAATAACCAAAGCACAAATCTTTAATAAAAATCAAAACTTCTAAACAAAATAATTTCAGTATACTTACAAGATACCCGAATCACAAGATACCTACTTTACCAGATCTGGTAAAGCCCATCAGCACATAAGAGGGGTACACTCTTATCCAGATCTTCACGTTTTTACCCCTGATGAGTTTGACGAACATAAGAAACGCCTATCTAATCCTCTTGTCGAGGGAAGAGATTTTATGCAAACCGCTAGATGTTTATATCGTCTAGATATTCAAAAAACAAAGCTCAAATAAAACCTTCATCTAGTCATCACACACCCGAAATAAAATACTCTCTAATAGCTCTAGCATACATCTTTCTCCCTATAGAATCCAAACAATAAATAAGCTCTTCAATACTCTTCCCAGTATATAGGCCATCCCATTTCAACGGTAGCGTCATATCCTCAAAATGTCGTACACCAACATCAAAATATCCCTTCTTCTCAACTTTCTTCTCAACAATCTCAAAAACACACCCTCTATCAACAAAAAGCCCATCACCACACCACATACTATCAGTATTACCAACCCTACACAAAAATCCACACTCTCTTCCATCATGAATCAAAAACACCAACCCACCCTCTACAAGAGAGCGCTCTCTTACATCAACCATACCCCACACTCCCATTTCAACAATCTCACAAACATTAAACAATCCTCTCCAAAGTCGATCCTAGAGTCTTCCCAAACAAAAAACCAACACCAAACAAGCAACCATCTCCAAATCCAAACCTTCCAATATCAAACTCTTCCCTCATCCAACTTTTATCAAAGAAGTAATTGCAAAGTGGCAGAACCATACAGCCCATCAACACGCTATCAAACAAAATCTCATGAAGATCATAAACCTTTCCACTACGAGATTCAACTCTCCCAATAAAATAACCCAGTAGAAGACTACAACCCGTTGCCAAACCATAACGCATAATCTTCCTTTCACGTTCTTTCCAATCGTCAAACAAAGACATACTTAATCATCACTTCCTTTAAATTACCTTCATATGCAACTCATGCATTCTCTTTAAGAACTTTGCACGATCCTCCATCTTAATCAAATCACTTCGTCCCTGCATAATCAAATTTACCCCAAACGGCGAAACTATCGGCACACCGATAACTCTCACCTTAACCTTCCCACTCTCAATCCACTCCAAAACACTTTTAGCATTTCCAACATCCATCAAATCTTCCATCACCTCTCGCCTCGCCTCTCTTAAGATAGGAAAATCACTACTAATCTTTTTAACAGCACTATACAAAAACTCAGAATGCACCTGCTGCTTCCCAACACTCTTCTCTCTTCCTTTATATGAACGCAAAATCATTAGACTTCTAGCAGCACAATGTCTAAATCTTCTTTTTAAGATATCACTTCTCTCAATCGCCTCTTCAATAATCGTCTTCAAATCTTTACTATTTACAAATCTCAATATCTTATCAACATCTAATCCCTCTCCAGCAATATAAAACCCATTGTCACCAACCCCGATCTCAACATCCCTGCCCCGCGCCCTACCAGCAGCATACGCATACACCCTAGATAAAACATCATTTACCCTCCTCCCATAAAGCGTATGAAACAACAAATATTCCTTTTCTTCTTTAAACCTCTCAATCAAAATCATCCTCTCATCAGGCATCTCAGAAAACCTCTCTTGCTCAAAAAAATACTCATAAATAGCCAGCGCAACCTCTTTCTTGCAATACAAGTAATCCTCAATAAACTCAACACACTCTTTCCTCTTCCCAATTCTTTCCTTAACAAGCCGTCTAAATCTCCCAACATCGAGAGCAGAATCAAAACTCAAAGGCAACATCTCACTAAACCACGAAGGTATTGTCGGATTCTTTGAAACATCAGCAGCAACATACGCCTTCATCCCCCGCGAAAACAAAAACTGATACTTCTGTCCTCCAAGAACAAACACATCTCCTCTCTTCATCCTCTCAAGAAAATTCTCATCAATCTTCCCAATAACCTGTCCTCGTCGATCAGCCGGTGTCTGCACAACCACATTAATAAAACTCTCGCTCGGTATTGTCCCCAAATTAGTCATATAAATAACTCGCGCCAATTTACCTCTTTTCCCAATCTGCTTACTCTTAGAATCATACCATATCTTAGCATAAACATTTCTATGCTCCAAAGCATAATCCCCAGCCAAGTAGCTTACCACACTAAAAAAATCCTCCTTCGACAAATGAGAGTAGCAATAACTTTTCCGTATCACATTCAACATCTCATCAACATCCCAAACCTTACTAATAGCCATCCCATAAATCTGCTGTGCCAAAACATCAAGAGCATTCTTTGGAATACTTACTCTATCAATCTTCTTCTCAATCATACCCTTCATAAGAACCCCACACTCAACCAAATCATCCCGATCCAAAACAAGAAACACTCCCTTAGGATGTTCATGCAACCTATGCCCTGCTCTACCAATCCTCTGCAAAGCCCGAGCAACACCCTTCGGCGATCTCACCAAAACAACAAAATCAATACTCCCTATATCGATCCCCAATTCCAACGAAGTAGAACTCACAACAACCTTCAAATCTCCTTTCCGCAGCCTATCCTCAATCTCAAATCTCTTCTCCTTACTCATAGAACTATGATGCGCGCCAATCAACCCCAAATATTTCTTCGGAAAATGCGCCCCCAAATGATGAACTATCCTCTCAGTCGCATTCCGCGTATTCGTAAATATCAGTGTCGTTCTATGCTTTTCGATAATCTCATCTAAAATATGATAAAACTCCTTCTGGCTCTCAGAACTCTCAGCTTCCAAAATGTGATCACCAGGAAAATCCAAATCTATCTCTATTCCCTTAACTAAATTTACATCAGCAACCAAACAATCTCTCCCATCTCCAACCAAAAATCGAGCAACCTCTTCAAGTGGAGAAATAGTAGCACTAAGCCCAATCCTAACAGGCTCAATCATGCTCAGTGCACACAATCGTTCCAAAGTCAACGACAAATAAGCCCCCCGTTTATTCGTCAATGCATGTATCTCGTCAACAATAACAAACTCCACAGCCCCCAACCTCTCAACAAACTTAGCACTCGTTAACACAATAGCAAGCGTCTCAGGCGTACAAACAAGGATATGTGGGGGTTTTTTAAGCATTTTTTGTCTCTCTTTGCTTTCAACATCTCCTGTTCTCATTGCCACTCTTACTCCAAATTTCCTTCCTGATATCTTTTCCATTTCTTCCAATGGCATCTTTAAATTAACTTCAATGTCTCCAACAAGCGATTTAAGTGGAGACACATAAACAGCATAAACCTTATCCTCCAATTCTTTTCTTTCATCTAATTCTATTAAATAATTAATAATTGACCCAAAAGCGCAAAGAGTTTTTCCACTACCAGTTGGAGACGAAACCAATATATTCTTCCTATCTCTAATAGGAATCATTGCATATCTCTGAGCATCACTAAATCTTCCAAACTTCTCCTTAAACCAGGAAGCAACAATATGATCCAGACTACTAAAAATATCCCTGTCCACATTCGGTTTTTCTATAAGCTTAATATCACCCATCTTCCCACTCTCCATAAGCCCAGAGAAAACACAAACTATTTAACTCTATGTCCTAAATCTACAAAGGCTTTTAAACAATATCCACATAGATTAGCAAATGGAGAAAAAAACTCTCTACATTATTGTCGGATGTGTGCTCGGAATATTAGTCGCAATTCCAGCAATAATTCCCTATTATATTCTAATAATTAGCTTCGGCCCACATGGTGAAGAAAACGGTTGTAGTTCTCTTCTATGTACATATGACTTGTCATTTAAAATAGCCGAATCCAATGCTCTACGTAGCCTCGAGAGTAGGATAGAGTTGACAGAAAGTCTAGCCTTTTTACGTTATTTAAGTTATCTGCCACTTTTTCTTGTTTCTATCTTTCTAGGAGTAGCCATTAGTCTAAAAAAGTTTAAAAGAAACTATAAAGACGACTATAGAAATCCTCCCTACGGAGTCTTATACACAATTTGCTACTTAATCTTCTTAGCATTCGCATTTTTTTATACTCTTCTTTATATAATACCCTACCTTCCCGGTCAATTTATTCATGACCCACTTTATGCAATAGTCCTACTAATAACAATTGCAATACCTCCAATAATTACAGTATTTAGCATAGCCAGTATCTCTGGTTTGTGGAAAGGAAAAAGGTCAGCTAAACACACTTCTATCGTACTAGTTTCCATCATATTTATTTTTCATGTGCTAGGTTTTATCAATTATATAAACACAAGGGCGATTCCAGACTGGATAATATACATAATGAGATTCACGCCGGGAGGTTTAAATTCAATAGTCTATCCAATACTATCGCTACTAGTCTTATACGAACTAATTTTCAATAAAAAAGTTAAAGCATATTTCTCAAACCAGAAAATCACACAGTCCACAAAAGTGTAACTTCCCTTCCACTAGCCAAATAATATTCTTATAATCTCTTCAGTTGATAGAACCCGTATCTCGTTCTGCTTTTTCAATAGCCCATCATTACTCCATAAAAAACATCTTTCTTTCAAGCACAAAGCAAAAAAATCAACATCCCCCCTATCTAGGGAAATTCTTTTCGATTCCTCTATAAATTCACTATATTCTTCTCGATTCACAAATTCAATGATTTTTTTTAATTCCTCTAATAATCTATCAAATTCTACTTGATCAATTTTTACCTTTTGAATTATTTCCGAACGATATTTTTCAATTTCTTTCAAAGCAAACTCAGGAGATACCAATTCAAATCGAGTTGAGATAACTAACTTTCTTGTGATAGAGTCTTTCCAAAAAAAGCTAAATAAAATATTGGTATCAACAACAACCCTCATTCATTTCTTCCTTTCCTAATTAAATGAACAGCCCAATCGTTAAATTCCCTATCTTTTTTCAGCTCTCTAAGCATTTCTTCTCTTATAGCTAACTCTCTAGCCTTCTCACTGATCGATTTTCTAACCAAGGCACTCCAATTTACTTCTGGAAATTGTTTCATCAATTTCCTTACTTCTTCAGGCACAGATATCGTTATGCTTACCATTTTATGTATAAAAACATAATTACGCTTATATATTTAAATCTTTCGACTTCACTAAACCTATTATGTCCCAACTCAAAATAATGTTAGAAAAAAAATAAATCTCAGATACTACATATTAGGATACTACAATTGAGCAAACAGATAGAAATGTTTATGAGATCTAGAATTGAAGATAAAGAAGAAGCGAGAGAAGAATATCTCCAAAAATTAGAGGAAATAAGAAGAGGAAGTTTATCAGAGTAGATAACTTCGCTAAGCGATACAGCTTAGAATGAGTTATAAATTAGAGGTCCCAGAAAGACTAGACAGGGTTTTTGAGAAGCTTTCCAAGAAAGACAGAAAATCATTAGAGATCATAAATAACAAAATAAGGGCCATCTTAGAAAATCCCTACCAATTCGAACCTTTAAGAAATAAAATGGCTGGAATAAGAAGAGTTCATATTGGGAAAAGTTTTGTTTTAACATATGAGATTCTAGAAAGTGAGAAAATAGTCAGAATTTTAGATTACTACCATCAAAATAAAATATTCAAAAAATAATTTTTTAAACCCCAACCTTCCTTCCACCTCTAACCATTTCAACAATCCCCCACTTCTGAGAGGTTGTTCTCTCAACCCACTTTTTCATGCCGAACATACCCACCTAACGCATCAAACATTTAAATAGATTTGCTCCTTCCAAATACGAGAAATGTAAAAGCAGAAGACTTGAAGAAGTTAATGAGGGATATTGCCCAAATAAAAGGGATGCTCCTGGCAGAAAAGGAAGAAAGAGAAATGGAAGAAATAAGGGAGATAAGAACGGTGAAAATAACGAGAAAGGGACAGATAAGTATTCCGTCTGCAGTCAGAGCGAGAGCTGGTTTTGAAGAAGGTGCGAAAGTTAATGTTATTGCTTACGACGACAGAGTTGAGTTGAGACCGACGAAAAAAGAAAAAGTAAGTGATGTGATGTTGTGTGCGATAATGTCGGAAGAGGCTTTGGCAGAAACGTGGGACACTCCCGAAGAGGACGAAGCGTGGAAACATTTGTATTGATAGACAGAACCAAGTATAAAGAAATTGAAAAGAAATATAAGTATTTTATACCAAATTGGGAGTTTTGAATGAGCAAGATATCAAAAGAAAAGGAAGAGAAAATTAAATCAAATATTCTTTATATTTTATTTCAGCACTCACCACAAGCACTTTTCACATCACAGATCAGCGAATTAGAGACGAGAGATGAAGAGTTTATCAAAAGACTGCTTTCAGAATTAAAAAACAAAAGTCTAGTCATCGAAGTAAAGAAGAGTCCCAAAGGCACAAAATACCTCAGAAGACAACGCTGGCTCCTTTCCAATCAAGCCTACGAAGCCTACAAAAACCACCAACCCGATTATCAATAATTATTTATACTTTTATCCTATCTCAACTCAATGCCAGACCAAACAAAAGACCCGATAAAAGAAGCATTTGCAAAAGTCAAGCAAGATATAACAGATATAAAAACCCAACTTTCCAATCTAGCAGAACAACTACAAGAATTTAAACGAACTTTAGAATCAACAACAAAACCAACAACCCAACAAACAATCCAACCAACACATCTTCCAACACAAAATCTAAAAAATCAAACCAACCAACACATAACTCCAACACAAAACAGCATTCCAACACATAAAATGCTTCCATACGACCCAAAAGCCCAAGATTTAACCCTTTCCACACGAAATGAAGGGGTTCCAACAAACAAACAAACAAACCAACAAACAAACCAACACATCGGAAACGAGGGGGCCACCCGCTCCGAAATCGCCCAAGTTCTTGAGTCTTTAGACACCATGAAAAGAGAAGTTCGTTTAAAATTTAAACGTCTAACAGAAGGCGAAATGGCTATCTTCTCCCTCATTTATAATCTAGAAGAACAGGGTTTTATTGTCGATTACCCCATTCTAGCAACAAAGCTTAATCTTACAGAAATCTCAATCAGGGACTATATCCACAAACTCATCAAAAAAGGCATTCCAATCCAAAAAATCAAAGAAAACAACAAAAAAATCCTCCTCAAAATCGATCCAAATCTAAAAAAAATCACCACCCTACAAACAATTCAAACCCTTAGAGAACTCTAGCCCCACAATTTCGTTAAACCGAAAAACTACAACCGAAGCCTCTAGCTAAGCCAATTTACTTTACTACACACCAACCTCAGAACCATTGCTCTTTTCTCTCACTTTTACCCCAATTTCCAATCAATAGTCCCTCATTTCTCAATTTCTCAAGTTAAAAAACATAAAATTCCCCAAACAAAAACACAAAATAACCCTCACTTTCACACATCCCAAGCATTCACCCCCCAATAAAGTTCGTCTAATTAGCTACTTCCTCCTTTAGAATTCTTACCAACTCTCACTTTTGCATATTTCTGCAGTTTTACCTTAATATCCTCAGGCACAAACACCCTCTTTTTCCCATTTTTCTCACTAATCTCCTCAATCAAACCCTCACTTTTCTGTTTTATCGAATTTATCTGCCCTCGAATAGTAGACTTCTCTTTCCCGAGCACCATCGCCAAATCCTCATAACTCAACTTCATCTCGCTGTTTATCAAGGTAAACAACACCAACCTCTCATTAGCCGAGAGCCTTTTCAAAATATCATATAAATTACCTGTTTGGACAGCTGTTTGGACAGCCCTTTGAACAGGATAAACAGCTGTTTGTTTGCCATAAACAGGCAATTTCTTAAACACCTGTTTGTCTTCA
>CAYPUL010000031.1:0-9260 GCA_964413975.1 Candidatus Woesearchaeota archaeon | reverse complement strand
AATACAAAAAAAATAATAGTCTATTTATTAAGGAATCTAGAGCTTATTAATATTAATCAGATTTCTAAAAAATTGGATATAAGCGTAGGAAGTGCATTTAAAATCTTAAAAGACCTGGAGAAGAATAATATAGTCCGAGCAAAGGACCTGGGAAATGCTAAGTTTTATCAAATAAACCTAGATAATGATGAAACACTAAGATTATCTGAACTCCTATTAATTGAAGAAAGAAGAAACCTAAAGGGACATTCTAAAATATATGCTAATGAGATTAAGAATTTTGAAAATGCTGAATTAATTGTTTTATTTGGCTCTATCTTAAATAATAAAGATTTTAATGATGTAGACGTTTTATTTGTAACTAATAGACCTAAAGAAGTGACAAGATTCTGTTTAAATTTGTCAAAAATAAGAACAAAACCAATAGTTCCTTTGATATTAAAAAAAGAAGATTTAATTAAGGAAATTAAAAACAAAAAAGAGGTAGTTTTGAATATCGTAAAGATAGGGGTTATATTAAAAGGAGAATCTATTTTTTTGGAAGTGTTGAGAAATGCCAAGCAGTAAATCAGAATTAAACTGGTGTTTAGCAAGTGAAAAGAGAATGAAGAAAATAATTCCTAGTGATAAACTTTCCAAAGAACATATTGAGAAAGCAAAGCATAACTTGAGAGCAGCTGATTATAATGTTCTGGGACATTTTGATGACTGGGTTGTTTCTCAATCTTATTATGCAATGTATCATGCGCTATTGGCCATATTATTTAAGAAAGGTTTTGAATCTAAAAACCATGAATGCACAATAAATACAGTTGAATTTTTAATTGAAAATAAAGAGGTTAATCTAAGCACGGGAGATTTAGCATTTATCAGGACAACAGAAAAAAGGACTAATAAAGATGCTAAATCATTAAGGCAGGAATTTCAATACGGAACAGAAACAGAGGTGAATAAAGTCTTATTAACTGAGATCCTGCAAAAATCCAAGGCCATTGTTGAAAAAGTGGAAGTAATTTTAAGTGAGATGTGAAGTAACTCTTATAATTGAATTACCACGTAAAGCTGCTCGCTAAGATTTGATAATCACTTCTTCTTATCCTTCCCTTTTTTTTCAGCTTCTTTTCCTTTAGTCTCAGACTTTGCAGGTGCTCCGGGAGCTCCTGTTTCACTCGTTGGGGTCGGGGTTCCTGTTGCTGTTGTAGTTGCTGCTGCGGCTGCAGCCTCTGCTGCTACCTTTGCTTCTTCAGCAGCTTTCGCAGCCTTGTCCTGCCGCGCTTTTACTTCTGCGAAGTACGTTGCTAATTTCTTCTTTTTTTCGGCATCTGCCTCTGTTATCTCGTTCTTTATTTCTTTATCATAGATACCATTAACGATCTCAATCTCGATATCTTTCGAATTTTTATTATCAATTAACACACCCATAGAAACACATGTTCCCACAACTAAGCGAACAGCGGCTCTTAGGTCTTTAGCGAGCAAACTCGGCATCTTTGTTTTTGCAATACCCACAACTCGCTCAAATGAAATATTCCCGACCTTAATCTGATGTGGTAGACCAGAACCTTTCTCCAAACCTAGTTCTTTTTTAATCAATTCTCCAACTGATGGCGAAAACACCTGTATTGTATATGTTTTAGTCTTTCCATCTACATTAATCTCAACCGGTACATTCATCCCCTTAAATCCCTCGGTTGCTTTATTCACATCAGTAATAACTTTACCGAGATTAATTCCCATTGGTCCAAGCTGCTGTGCAACCACAGGTCCTGGCTGCATCTTTCCGCCCTCAACAATTAACTTTACCTTCATAGTCCTTCCTCGATAGTTGGCTCTTCTTCTTTCTCATCCTCTTCAGTTTTCTCACGCCGTATAACTTTTATGTTATCCATCTTTACTGTTACTGGTATTGGGACCGAAGCTCCGAGGAGAGAAACAATTACTTCGCCTTTTTGTTTATCAACCCGTGTTACCTTTGCTTGCTCTCCTTTAAACGTCTGTCCAATCATCTCAACAATATCGCCGATTTTTATATTCATCTCCTCGACTTTCGGTTCAAGCATATTCTTGATCTCATCATAAACTACTGTCTGTCCGATAATTCCTTTTACATATGGCAGATTAAACGAGGCTTCTTCTGCACTCTGGCGTTCGCTCGCCTCCATAATCAGATATCCTCTTAGGCCATGAGGGCGTGCTAATGCATATACATTTAGATTCTTTTTTTGAGCGCGGTCGCTAATCATCTCAATCGCCTTATCTTCTTTATTTGTTGTTACCTTCAAGATAAATAGCATGGTAAGCTCCGCTACCTCTTTGTGTTAAAGAAGTAGTCCTTTAACCTCGTTATAACCCTTTATAAAATTTACTTTTTTGCAAAGATGTTGTCAAGAATATGTTTCGAGTATAATAAAGCTTTTATAGTTGAGTATTAATAATTTAGGGATGGCTGAAGAGATTTATAATTTTAAAGTTCCTAGGGCGGAAGCTGAATTTCGAGATGATGGCCTTAGAGTTCGATTATATTATCCTCCACGTGAACAATTGGAAGAAATTCCCGGCAGAGCTCCTGAACAACTTGATTTTGGTATTGGGGTTTTTGAACAGCTTCTTGCTAGTGGAATGGCAATTGCTGCTGATCAGACACATCCTTTAAGGCCTTCATCTGCAGGTTCTTTATATCTTTTTGATGATGATGTGATCTGTTGTCATAGACGCGATAGAGGAGCTGGTGTTCATAGATTATATCATAGCCCTTCTGGTGGATTTGCAAATTCTAGAGAATTTACTTATAGTTTAGAAGGATTAGAAGCCATTGCCCTTCGTGAATCTGCTGAAGAATGTTTGCTGATTACTCGTGATGAAAAACCATGGCTTATTGTTCCTGATGACTCAAAGGATTATACAACAAAGTCTGCACAACGTCTTGGGATTAATCTTGATCTTAGAATAGTTAAACCAGAGATTATACCTTCTTCTGATACTTTAGAGGTTTATGAAGATGATAAAGAATTATTTATTGCAAGAAATGTGTGCGTTTCCTTATTATATGAGTCAGCTACTAGTTTGACTACATTATTGCTTCGCAAACTTCCTCTATCTTCAGAAGAAGTTGTAGCTGTTGATGCAGAAGGCATAGAAAAAGCTGAGAAATTTATTCATTTTAATAGGGAGGCTTATTTTATCCCTTTGAAAGAAATTAACAATAAAAGATTTGGTACACCATTATTTGATTTTAGAGTATCTCAATTAGGTTCTGTATTGGATGGCCGGCCTTTTGTTCGTCAGCCAAGAGACGAGAAGCCGTATTTGGGACCAGAAGGAGTGACTTCGAGTTATCAACATCTTTGGGCTCCTGAAGATATGATGGTTGCTTGTCTTGCAGGATTAGGATTAGAGGGATATAGAGGAAGAAATAGGTTAGAATTAGAACTGGAGAAAACAAGGGCTAGAAAAGATAAAAGATCTCTTGTTCCGAGCGAGTATTTGATTCAGTGACTAAATGACTAGATTTTTGCGAGATATTCTTTAATCCGCTCTATTGTCTGTGGTATTAAAAACTTTTCTATCTTCAACTCAAAAAGCTCGGCAAGAGAAGCAAACTCGGCAACGCGGTACTTATTTTCTTGCTTGTCTACCAAGAGCGCATCTCTCAAACGTTTTAACTGTCGCCTTATATTGGATTCAGCAAGGCCTTTCCCCTCGAGCGAGTGTTCTTTCCTCATTTCTTCAACTTTATCACGGATCTCAAACGATGATAGCCAGCTTTTATCTTTTCGTGCGTTCTCTAATACTAGCAACATGTCAACAATAATGTCGCGCGAGTCTCCAGGTTGCAATAATCCTAGACTTAAACAGATCTTTTTCATCAACTCGCGCTGTGAAGATGCATAGGGTTTTTCATACTTTCTTAGGGTTATCTCACCTAATGGCAGGTCTTTCGCCATTGGTCTTCAAAGAACACAACGATTATAAATCTAGTGCTTCTTCTCACTGCATGGAATTTGTTGCGTTTCTCGGCACTGACAAGGAAAACTGGGGGCAGATAGCAGCACTTATGGAAAAACTCGTGGGCTGCGAAAAAATAATCCTCGTAAAAAACAAATATGTTGAACCATTTCCTATCGCGAGAGATTGTTCTCTTATTGAGATCGATTCGACAAAATCTCTTATTGAAATAAAAGATGAACTCCACAAAAAACTAAAAAAAGAACTCAGCAAGGACTTTGAGGTCACACTGTCTCTTGTCTCGGGAACAGGAAAAGAACATATGGCGCTTATTGGAGCGCTACTCGCAATTCCTGTAGGTATTAGGCTTGTTGCTTATACAAAAAGAGGTGTAGAATTTCTTACCTAGCATCGTTTCTAGCTCGGTTAAGAATTATGTCATAGAGAATGTGGGTGTCATCTCGCGTAAGGCTGTATACTCTCAACCTTACTGAGTCTGAGTCTAATTCCATAAGAAACTGAAGCACATCATTTGGCTGTGTGGGATTATAGCGAATAATGAATTGATGGCCTTCCAACCCAATCAGTCGTATGTCTCTCGACGTACAATTCCCTACATTCCTTCTGTCATTATGATGTACTTCTACCATCTAGTATTCTAGATAGTATAAAGAAGTAGGATAATTTAAACCTTTTCTTCTCTCCTAAAATAGTGCGATAATCCAGCGAATCATTAACAGCAAGACAATTGCTAAGATAGATGCGGTTGTAGACTTATATGCGATTCTGCCAACTTTCTCGCTCTTGGTCAGACTCCAGACAGCTAGATAGAAGAATCTCCCACCGTCTAATATACTTACTGGAAGCATGTTGAATAGAGCAACAAGGAGATTAATAACAACAATCCACCAGAGCAAATAATACACAAACAAACCAATATCGCCAATTGTTGATTCATAGTATGTATTGGGATCTCGGATCGGCGCAATAACCTTTGTATAGAAAAGTCCTATGATCCCGCGTGCCTGGATCGGTATAAATCCGATACCGAGAAACGCTTTTCCTTCGCGTTCAGTAAGGGTTAGTGAATACGAGCGCTGTTCCTTGACCTTATCGTGTCCTTCTTCTAAGACCGCAGTCTCGACATGGAGTGTATCTCCTGGTTTGTGCGATGCAAGAATCTCTCGTAATTGTTCGATAGTTGTTATTGTTGTTCCATCAACAGAAGTGATGGCGCCGCGCAATTGAGCCCGAAACGCGGGGGAATCATCATATGCAAGTAAAGAGCGAACATTATTCTCCCTTGCTTTTTGTAATGCCTCTCGCTCAACAAAGAAGTTTTTATTGTCAACAGAAACTAAAACAAATCGTTCTGCGAGTGTTGTGTTTTCATTAATCTCTATAGATGCTAAAGGAATCGCAGTTAGTGCATAAGTATTAAACTTTATACCTCCTGGTGTAAACAAACCAGTAAAAAATAGCCATAATATAAGTCCAAAAATTAATACCATAATTACATTCGCAAATGTTCCAGCAGCTAACACAGCCATTTGTGGAAATTTCTTTGCTTTTGTCATCTGTTTCTCATCTGGTTCAACAAACGCACCTAAAATTGGACCTAGAAATGCAAGCCCTGTTGAGTGGATCTTGAATCTATAGAACCGTGCAAAGATACCGTGGCTGAATTCATGTGATAGAGCAACAATAGCTACTGCGAGAATAAAGTAGGTAAAATACAATGGAGGAAAGAAGGACTCGAGTCCGAACAACTTAGGGAAATATGGTACCAAGGGTGCGATCGGGGGTGCACGAACATACTCTGCAATAGGAGAAACCATGTAAATATACGTTGTCCGCACAATCAACCACACTATACTTATCATCAAAACAATCCCTGAACCAATAACAACATACTGCAACGGGCGCAACACTTTCTCAAATCTTGTTGTAAAACGATCAATGAATTTTATCCCGAACTTTGTTTTATATAGATACAAAATACCCTGTCGCTTTATGTTTTCTCGGTGTGTGTACAAAAAGAGAAAAACAAACAGTACAAAGATTCCCAAGAGTGCTAGATCGTAGTATATGAAACTCATGCATCACCTCATTTCTTTCGTTTCGGCCGAAACGAACGACTCTGACAGCGCGGGCACTTTACCTTTCCTGCAAGAATTCGAACAGCCTGCGTACGAATTTTTTGATTACATTTTTTGCATACATAGACATTCAAAAAAAACCGCTTCTGTGCTGCGAGTATCTTTGTTTCCATCTTATAACACCCTCATGATCATCTTTTTTCCCTCAACATTCCAATACTCTATGTTTTTCTCAACAGCAATCTGTTCTTTCAATTCTTCAAGATATTGTAAATCAATTGTTTCATAGCTCTCGAGATCCATAACTGAGGCGGTTTTTTCAGCGATACTCAACACTTGCGCGCGCCGCTTCTCGACCATTGGCACATCAAACCGTTCGCTTCCCGGAACAGCGACAATTTTTTTCTTGCCTGTAAAAACTCCTATTGCCTCGATTCGACATTTACTCGCGCCATGTTTTCCTGTCTTGCTAATATCGTTTGACCGTACACTCACCGGTTCATTATCGACAAGAATAATTGTCCCTGGTTTTGCATCAGTCGCATTAATCACCCGTAAAACCATACATCTCTTTCACAAGAAACGTTTATAAATCTTTAGCTTGTTCATTGAAAATGATGCAGGAAGAAAAAACTAAAAGAAATGAATTTGTAGAAATACAATATAGTGGGTATGCAGATAACAAACTCTTTGATTCGAATATACCAGATGACCTCGCAAAGATACATGCTGACGCAAAACCTCATAAAACAATCGTTGTTATCGGCCAAAACATGGTTGTTGTTGGGCTAGACAAAGCGCTTGAGGGAAAAGAGCTCAACAACCAATATGATGTGCGTATTCCTCCCAATGAAGGATTTGGCCTGCGTCGCAGAGAACTTGTTCAGATACTCCCGCTAGCTTCATTTATCGAGCAAAAATAGATCCTCGCCCTGGCATGGTGCTTACGCTTGATAATCATCTTGTTAAAATCCTTGTCGTTTCTGGTGCGCGCGTCACGGTTGACTTTAATAATCCTCTCGCAGGTAAGGATCTCGCCTATCAGTTTACTATCTTGAGAAGAGTAACTGATGAAAAAGAAAAGATAGAAGCGCTCTGTGAGTATTTTTTCCATTTCGTTCCAGAGATTGAGATAGAAGAATCGCATATTGTCATTCGGGGCCAGAAAAACCTTGAATATTATATAAACATCTTTAAGGAAAGATTCGAAGAGATTCTCCATAAAGAAATCATTTTTGAAGAAAATACACATATTATCAATAAAGATTGATATATAATACGCTCAGGATAAGTCTTATATATAACCATATCATTACAATATAATGGCCGAAGCGTCCAATCCAGATTTGCCTAAAGGACTTTTTCCAGACAATTCCCTAAGCTTCAAAACCTATACAAGCTCTTTCTTCAGAAAATTTAGTGACATGCAAAAAAATCCCTTAATAAAAGGAAGACTCTGCGACCCGGAAAGAACAGAATATTCTGATCTCTTACGCTACATTATCTTTTGCATAGATCCAAAGCTGAAACCAAGTCATCCTTGTTATGAAACAAAACTAATCGATATCAGCGGCTATGTAGTAAGCTCTCGTCTAGAAATCGCTGTTCTCACACCCCCTATTATGAAATCCACACGCGCTATTGTAGCAGAGCTAGCTCAAACTACAACCTTCCTAACAGATATATCATACGCACTGCTCAGAGAGTGGTAAGATATTAGTTAAGACATGTATGTCTTTCACAATAATCCTTATAAACATCTTTTCCGTGCCTCAAATATGCCTACACTGTATACTGAAAAAGAGGCTGAGATACGTTCTATTGATGAAGAACTCGAGCAGCTTGTCAAGCGGCAGGGAACAAGTGTGAAGGTAGTTGGCTGTGGTGGAGGTGGTGGTAATTGTGTTTCTCGGATGAAAGAGATAGGTATTAAGGGATGTGAGATCATAGCAGTTAATACTGACGCACAGGACCTTCTTTATACAAATGCGGATGCAAAGGTGTTGATTGGTCGTGAACTCACGCATGGTCTTGGCGCAGGAAGTAACCCAAAGATAGGTGAACAAGCTGCACGTGAGTCAGAACATGAGATAAAAAAGAAGCTGACGAACGCTGATCTTGTCTTTATCACCTGCGGCTTAGGCGGCGGGACTGGTACGGGATCTTCTCACATTATTGCAGAAATTGCAAAAAGGATGGGAGCACTTACTATCGGTGTTGTCACGCTTCCCTTTACTGTAGAAGGTCAGAAGCGTATTGAAAACGCACAATACGGCTTAGAACGCCTTGCTGCGGTCGCGGATACCCTGATTGTCATTCCTAATGATAAACTACTTGAGATTGCTCCGGACCTACCAATTCACACTTCATTTAAGATAGCGGATGAGATTCTCACTAATTCGGTAAAGGGAATAACAGAGTTGATCACCAAAGCAGGGCTTGTTAATCTTGACTTTGCTGATGTTAAATCAGTTATGCAAAATGGTGGTGTTTCTCTGATTGGTATTGGAGAATCAGACTCAAATGACCGCGCGCGTGAAGCGGTTGAGCGTGCCATTAATAATCCGCTCCTTGATGTTGATATCTCAGCAGCAAAGGGGGCTTTAGTGAACATCATCGGCGGTACAAACCTCTCGCTTGATGAATACAAGCGAGTTATGGAGATTGTTGGTAATAAAATAGCTCCTGATGCGAAAATTATCTCTGGCGCACAGATCTCTCCGGATATGGAGACAACACTTAAGATACTTCTTATTGTTACTGGAGTCAAAAGCTCGCAGATACTTGGCATTTCTGAAGATCTTGGGATGTCAAAGACAGGAGCTCTCGAACAGGAACTTGGTATTGAATTTGTCGAAGAAACATAAACAAATCTTTAAATACTTCTTCTCGCTAAGGCTATTATGGAACTTACTGCTAAACTAAAATCATTTGTTATTCAATCGATACGGGTTTGGCACTTATTAAAAAAACCAGGTTCAGAAGAGTTTAAAACAGTCTCAAAGGTCTCTGCAATTGGTATTCTTGTTATCGGTGCGGTTGGTCTTTTTATATCTGATATTATCGGTTATCTAGAAAGGATCTTTGGCTAAAAACTAGAACATTTTTATACCCTCCCTGCTAGTTTTATTCATGGGGCTGTGGGATAGTCTGGTTAGCCTACGAGCTTTGGGAGCTCGTGACCCCGGTTCAAATCCGGGCAGCCCCATTTGGAAA
>CAYPUL010000030.1:0-9578 GCA_964413975.1 Candidatus Woesearchaeota archaeon | reverse complement strand
TATAACTTTTTGTCTTGCCTTCACTAACAACAGCCTCTTCAAATACAATCTTTCCAGCTACCAAATCGTCATAACTCTTTCCATTTAGAATACGCAAATGCTCTAAAACATAAGGATCAAACCTATCTAGATCGTTGCTAATAACCACGTTTAATCTCTTATCCTTTACACTTCCAACTATTAGATATCGCCCCTCGCTATCAGAAGAAAGTCCTCGAATTGCATTATCCTCGATATAAATGCTAACACTCCTACCATCTAATTGAATATGTAATCTACCGAAATTATCTGATATAGTTGAATAGTATCTCTTTATAGCACTAGGTTGTGTGATTGGCAGTGTTTGCGTTGGTTGTGTTGTTGGCGTCTGCGGTGTTGGTGTTTCTGGTTCTCTTGAAGGTTGTGATATTGGAACGCTTGTAAATTCATGTAGTCCTTTTACGACCGCTCCTTGTAGTTTTTCAATTTCATCACTCGAGATATATGCTTTTGCAGCTTTACTGTCAACAGTTACAACACCCTTGTCAGTCACGTCCCCTAGGTCGATAATTACATTGTTCTTTATGTATAACAACTGATAGCCTTCAACAGAACTATCGATTACATAATCTGTTTTTGCTTCATTAAGAAGGAGCGCACGCGTATCCTCTGATACATATTCTCCTAGGGTGAACTGATGTGCTTTCTGGTTGGGTTCTTGTTGTTGCGGAACTATCTTTTCTCTTTCGTTAGTTCTATCTCTTGCAAATGAGGTTCGTGCCATTATGTCATATACTTCTCCTTTTATTAACAACGCAATTGCTTTTTGGTAGCTCTGTGCTAGTCTTGAGAATATAAGATCGACTCTGTTGATGAGTTGCTCGCTTTCTGTTGTTGATACTTCTTTTTTATTCTTCAACGTACGCAAGGCTCTTTCTAGGTTTTGTACTTCTACATCCCCTTCATCGAAACTATACAATATACCTTCGCGTTCAAGTTTATCACGTGTTCCTTGCTCAAGTTCTTGTATTGTTTGATTTCTTAAACCAACATTATTTGCTGTAATCGCTTGATCAACACTTCTTTTATCAAGCCAGCATTTCACCTTTGGATTGTCGCATATGCCGACTTCAACAAACCTTGTTGGATCTACTGAGCTTCCTGGATTATGTGTTGAGCAAATTCGGATAACGCCCCGCTCGTAGATCTGCGGGAATGCTGCTTCTTCAACACCAGACTGCAAATTAGGCTGCAACAAACCTCCAAGACTTGGACTTCCTCCGATACACTCGCGTTCCGAGCTGATTCTGTTGTTTGTAATCTGATCCTTTACAACAGCATCACGTATATAATTAATTGCGAAACTTGTTGAGACTTGTTTGAATCCACATTCTTCATTATCATTGATTCTCACGCATAATTCTTTATATCCTTCTGGTGCGGTAAAGTCTCGTGTCTGGGAAATTTGCTGTCCTCTAGGTACGAAACCGGTTGCTACTACTATTTGTGGCGGCGTGGAATAGAAAGATAGTTGTGGCGGGTTACGTAGGTACACGCTGTAATGAACGCCTTGATCTTTTCCGGCAAAGATATTGTAGAATACTTTGTATTGTGCTGTTGCAGGAATTGTTACATCAGTATAACGCTGGCTGTCAAACCATGCATGGAACTGCGGGGGGCTATCGGGTTCGATTAGGGTTTTGAATGCACTTGGTGCCTTTGCTGAGATGAATGCTTTACAAAATGGTGTTCCTGCTTCTTCAATCGAACGAACATTGAAAGCTCGTAATGAATTAACTGCATAACTCTGCGTAAAGTAATCCATAGATCGTTGCATGTTGTTCCATGCGGACATTACTGTTAGATACTCTCCTCCTCCCCGAACACCTTGTCCGTATGTAATTTCTACAAGACGCGGTAATATAACATTAATTGCGGGTGCAACTTGTCTCCAGAGGAACTCGCATAGGTAAATAGAATAAATTTCATCACAGATCCCTACCATTCTTCCTGTCTCTAGGTTTTCTCGTAGACAATCTCGATGACTTTTCATGATTGATATGAGTCCGTCAATCCCTGCTTGTATTCCTGTTAGACAGACAGGGACGACAATACCTTCGCGAATATTCGGCAGACACAAAAGCGCACTACCGACAATCCCTGTTTGGACAACGTCAGCAACAGGGTACTGTCCTCCTAGATTACAACGTGATGAAGGACAGATTACAGGATCACATACATTGAATAATAAATGACAATCTTGTGGTGACATGAAGTCCTGACATTGTGTTGCTGGTGTTCCAACAGTTGGCTCACCTACTTCGAATCGTTCTCCGCCAATTGTTACATACTTTACTCCTTGTGTATATGCTCGAGCAGCGTCTTCAATCGCGCGGATAGCTCGTGTTACTAGTGTTCTTCCTTGTGTTTCTGTTAATCCTGGAAACACGCCTAATGGTTGTCCTGTGTTTAGATCAACCTTTCGACAGATATCATCACCAAGCCCTGTTTCAAATTCGATTCTTCCATTCTTGCCAACATTACACAACGAAAAGCTCGTTACGCGACCACTGGCATCAAATGCACCAATGCCACCAAATACTGGTAACTGTTGCTGCGTAGCTGCATACCATCCTTGCTTGATATCAAACGGTACGATCGCGGGCATTCCGCGATAGGGCTCGTTTTCAAAATAGCGGACCTTGCGATCACGACTTACGATTTCATTTACATAATCAAGTCGGTCAGCTGCATGGACGTTTCCTACCTTATACGTTGTACTAAATCCTGCAACGTTGGAGATAGGTTCATACGTGCCTGGTTTTTCTGGGAGTTCGCGTCTTATTTCGCGGACAGTGTATACACCCTGTCGACTATCAGCGACCTCTAATCCTAGAATGTATAACCCGCTTGTAAATTCTGTGTTCTGTGGTCTTCCATCAACTATTTCCTTACTTGGAGAAACACGTGCTGTTGCAACATGTGTTACACTGGTTCCAAAATTCACTTTTTTTTGTAACTCACTTCCTAGAGGAAGAACAACTGTCTCTCGATTCTCTTGTCCAACACCACTGACATATAAGGGGGAGGGTAATCCTCTTTGAGCATCTCGTTCGGCACGCTCGACATCTTGTTGGATAATCCTGTTCTGATTAATACGCTCAGCAACATCGAGCAACTGCGCTTTTGTTATCGCTAGTTGCTGCTCACTTGCTCCAGCATTTTTCGAAAGCTCAAGATTCAACATAAGTGTACGAATTGCATCTGTACTTACAACTCCTTTCTCCACATTTTCAGAAGTAAGCAAGTCCTTTACTTTTATTGACTGGATAACATTTCCATTTGTGTCATACCACTTTTCCCTTAGATTAGAGAGATCAATGACTTCTTCTCCATAGCGCTGTCTTGCGGTCTCGCCTAAGCTTGTACGGACATTGTCGCTATTGACTGCGTTCCCAAAGATTCCTGAAGGAATTGTATGTTGACTTTGAATCTTTTGTATTTGGTCGTTTAGCCGCGTCAGAGCAGCTGCACGATCGCGAACATCTTTTTCAATCTTTCCTGCTTCTCCAATGTAACAGGCATCTAGTGTTGGATATGTCCCTTGGGCTACTAGATCCTGACACTTTAATTTCCATCCTCCTTCTCCATTCATTACCTGCTGTCGCGCCAATGCCTCTCCTCCTAGTCCGCCTAAAAAGGTCTTAAACGATAATGCAGCAGAGGTCGCAAAACATGCTCCCTTTAACCCACTTACTACATTTCCTAGCTTTTTCGACGTTTCTTCCCATTTTGCAATGCTTTCATTTAATCGTTCAATTCTTTCAATAGTTTTGTCAGGATTCAACTGAATCGCTCGTTTTTCTATACCAACATGTACAGTTACATTGGTATCTGTCTGTGTTCTTCCTGCAGTCGGAAGCAAACGTATCTTAGCGACTGTTTTAACATTAGCATTATTAAAACTCAGCCCTAAACCGTCACAGATTCTCTGTCCTGGGCCGTTGAGATACATTAGATAACGGTCTCTTCCATATACTTGACTTTCGCGATCAGTTCTATCAGAAGGTACACATGAAACACTTACCCGCGCTTCATCTGCGTTCAGAGAGTCGAGTGTTATCTCTCCTCTTTTTATTCCGTTTAGCGTAATGTTTTTTGTTTGTCTTTCTTCTAAACGGATCTTTTCATGTTCTATAAAGAACTCTGCGTACGCCAACTCTTGTGGTTGCTCAAGTCTTACAAGTCGAATTGAACGTACACCAATGTTAGTATCTATTAGGTCACTTGAGGATGAAGAATCTAGCTTTGTAATTCTATTTAGCTCCTTAAGATAAACATTACTAGCATTACTTTCCTTGTAACTATCTAAATATAAATTCATTAGGCGAATCTTTTCTCTATCTTGCCCTAGTGCTTCTGCTAATGAAATCGCTTGAGTCAACGCGCGCTCACCATAAAACTCACTATCACTCAAACGAGGATCGCGTTCATTTTGATAGTCATTAACAACTAGTTCATATGAATCGATAGCATTACGATACAAACTAAGTGTATTAGTGGAAACATTACGGTTTACAAAATCTCCTATTTTATAGGAAGGATTTTCTTTTTTCTTTTCTCTGTAGAGTAACAATCCTTCTCTTACACGCTTTAACCATTCTCGATCTTCTTCACGCACGCTAGTATCATAGCTACCATCATTCTTTACTGCAATAATAGAAGCCTTCCCAGCCTCTCCGCTTTTTATTAATGCGCCTTCTTTATCTAGAATATACTCCCCTTTTCTGTATACGTCTTTTTCAGACCGTAGATCGATTGCATACTCTCCATTTTCTTCATTTAGGGTTCGCGGTTCAATGCTTTTTCCATTGATTTGGAACGTACTATACACATCACCACTCAAACTCTTTAGTTTTAGTATAATACGTTCTCTGGGACAGGAAATTTCGACTGTTCCTGTTTCGCGATCTTCTCGGATATCAATCCTTCGTACAATGCATTGTCCGTCTAGTATACGGGAACCTTCATGCACATCGATTGTATCAACGCCTCTATTATTCTCAATTTCAAGTGTGGCTTTTCTTTCTGCACTTACAAAACCGTCATATGCGACTTGTAATCCTGCACGGCAATAAAATCCAGGAACAAAAAATTCTCTAGAAATTTCTCCCCTTCTTACTCGTGTTGTGAATATGGTTCGATCTCCTGAATAGATAGAGACTGTCGCATAATTCGAATCTGCATCTTCTAACCGCACAAAATATCTTCCCTTCCAAAAGCTTTGTTTTACTTTCTCGCGTTCCCATTCACTATCACTTGTAGGTTCTAACACAAATTCTGCTCTTCCAATACCTAATGCATTGCCGCTATTGTACATCATTCGTCCTCTTAGTGAGACATTTACAAAATCAGGCAAAGCGCGTTCGTCGGGTTGTCTTCTTAAAACTACTACAACATATCCGATGTCATTCATTAGAGGGCTTCCTAACAAACGATCTCTTGTCCTCAAAGCAGCTCTACTCGGATGAAATCCGGCGGAAACTACTTCTGGAGGGTATGTTCCGCTAAATGTTATGCCTTCTAGTTCTCGAACATCGATTAAAGGATTTAACTGAATAGCATTTAGTTGACAGAATACAGGCACATTCTGATCTGCTAGTAAATCACTTCGTACAACAGCTGGCTGACAACCAACAGGTGCAACTTGTAACATGAAGTCCTGTCGCGCCTCACAGGTTTCTCGATCGCCTAGGATAGGCCAATAGGTTGTATATCTTCCTCCGCCATAATATGTTTCAAAATCAGGTCTTACTTGATGGCTAGTGTAACTCCCACCGTATCCAGATCCAAAAAACGATGTATCACTAAAACGACTCTGCGAATAATAATCTCGATCAGAAGAGTAACGACTATCATATGGTTGGCGATCAGAATAGTAGCGGTCAGAAGCGTAACGATTGTCATACTGTGAGCGATCATTATAACGACTCTGCGAATAATAATCTCGATCAGAAGAGTAACGACTATCATATGGTTGGCGATCAGAATAGTAGCGGTCAGAAGCGTAACGATTGTCATACTGTGAGCGATCATTATACCTCAATCCAGGGTCAGAAACATCTTGCTGTCCGTGTACTATAAAGAGTGATGCAATAATGATCGTACAACTAATTAAAAATATTATTTTAGGTTTCATAAAAACTAATGTCAACCCCCTTTGATTCAAATAATGCGAAATTCTTTTGTAATTGTTCGAGTGTTGTTGGTCGTGGTAAACTATCAACTTCAATTTTTACATTTCTCTTTGCTAGTTCTGATGAAAGCAGGTATTGTGAAGAAATGCCGCCTCCGCTTAAGCTCATGTCGATACGCGTTTCAGGTACTTGGATATCGAAACACTCTTCCTTTGTTCCTCCGAATAATCCTAACAAACCGCTTCTCGGTACATCAACACATTTGTAATCTGTTTTCGCGGGAATAATAAGACTTGAATTATCATACACATAGACTCTAATTTCGTAATTACCCTCGCTTAATTTTACTCGATTATGCTCTGGCATTATGGCACTTGTGACTTTCCCATTACTTTTCTTAAATGATACGAATACATTCTGATTCACTTGTTTTCCATTTACATCTACTATAACATTAACATCATACTCTGGTTCTAGAATAATCTCAGCGAATGATTCTTTATTACTTGAAAACAACTGTTTCTTTTCTGCATACCCTGGAGCGCGAATGTGTATGTATCCATTTACACATGCGGGTACAACACCTCTAACTTCGCCATCGCGAGTTTCTCCAACACGGCAACGCTGATTGAAACATTCGTAGCTTACATTTCCTTCAACAGTTTTTAATTCTAAGTCATACAATTGGACAGTGATTTCCTCAGTCTTAAATGTGCATACATTGCTCGGCTCTTCTAGACCTTCTTCTAATGCGGAGAATTGCGCTTGCCGTGGGACATTCTTGTCGATGATTACAATAACTGGAAACTGAAATAGCTCGTCATTGTTGTAGATCTGTACAAGAACGGGGAATTGGACATCATACACGAAATGATATGGGACATAACAGAATCCCATTGCAGCCATTCCTTCCTGGGTTCCTACTGGTTCAACACTCATGATAACATCATCGACTCCTTCTCCGTAGACTTCAATCTTTGTTGGCCAGCGACTTGAATACATTATATTTATTGAGTCATCAACTTCTTCATTGATCAGAAAGTAACTCTCTCGCTTATTTGTTACGTCAGCATACTCTCCTTTGAAGCGAATCGTTTGCATGTTTGACTCGAGTCCGTTTCTTATATCGCGCATAACACTTTGGGTGTTCCATACCTTCGGTGCGCAACTTTGTTCAACACCGTCAACTGGAGCATAGAGTCTTAAAACGTCTACTGCATACTGCTCAAAGATCATTTCCTCCTTCTGTTTTTTGTAAATCCTTTTTGCTAGCTCAAAGAAACTGCCTAGTTTCGTTTTGATTTCAACCTGATGATTCGTTTTTCTTTCCTGCACAATGCCACGAGTGACAGTAATATCGCTTATGACATCAGCGATAACTTTTTCATTTTCGATTTTTACATTTACTCTTGGATCTTTCACTTCTGTTTCATATCCCTCTTGTATGAAACGGTTAAGGTCACATATGCGTAAACCATGTTCAATAAAACGTGCAATCTGTTCTTCCATTATGCTTTTTGAGGGTATTTTTTCCTTTATTATTCCGTTTCCACTTACGTAGTACCAATAGGGAACTGGGAATCCTAGGAAGTTAAGTTGTGATGAAAATGGTGCATACTCGCTTCCTGGTATATATTCTGGGACTTCAACATATCCGCCCTGGCTTCCTGCTAGTGCGATCGCTGCTTGCGCTTCTTGCTTGATACACTCTTGATAAAAGGAAAAAACAGGTTCTAGTTCTTGTGAGATATTGGTAGTATCGCTCAGAGAATTTCGTAGGACAAAATAAATAATGATTCCTCCGACAATTAATAACGCTACAATAATGAATATTACAACTTGTCCTCTTTTATGCATTTTTTCCTCCTTTTTTGTAGATTTTATTTTTTATTAGTTCGATAATCTCTGTATTAATGTCTTTTTTAATAGTCTCTTTAAATTTGTTCCAGAGCTTTTCGTCTTCTATCAGAAGTAGGTATTTCTTCATGTTTTCTTTTTTGTTCTACTATTTTTTAGTATATAAATGTTTCTTATTAACTTAGTTAGTAATTTAGTTAGTAAGTGGATTAACTATGATTGAGATTAACGAAAACATAAAAAATGGCCCTGCGCAGAATCGAACTGCGGCCTCGTCCACGTCAAGGACACGTTCTAACCACTAGACTACAGGGCCTTTACAACCCAACATTCACTTCCTTTATAAGTTTTTTCAACTC
This sequence comes from Candidatus Woesearchaeota archaeon, assembly GCA_964413975.1. Lineage (GTDB taxonomy): Archaea > Nanobdellota > Nanobdellia > Pacearchaeales > GW2011-AR1 > UBA73. Next base: position 1,186 of record CAYPUL010000030.1, on the reverse strand, counting down.
AAATAAAAAATAATAGTAGGTAAAAGTAGACAGCCCATGAGCTGTATCCTCTTAGTTCCGGATAAAATAGCGTATATTCCTAGGCTGCTTCCTGTTATTAGTACAAACAATCCGTATATATTTGATAACCATAAAACCACAGAGATTAGTAGGATAATGATAATTAACGACAATGAAGAGTAGCGTATATGTGTGATGTATTTACTGAAGATGCGTGCAAGGAATAGACCGATCGTATACACAATTCCTCCGGAAATGACAACTATGCTAAGAATGATTATTAGATCGCTCATAGAAGTTTTCTGTAGTAAGTTATTTACAGCAGCAGAAGCGCCGGTTCTTGTTTTTCCTATTGCATATAGAGTCACAAAACTTAGCACCATGACAATTACACTCAGTGCTCCAACTAAAAACAGAAATCCTCTTCGGTCTTCTCCGCTAAAACTACTTCCTAGTGTTGCAGCATGTCCTGATCCGATGCCTGGTAGGAATGAGCACAACGGTCCTGCTATACTAGCAGCGAAAACATTTTTCCAAAAGACTCTTTGCGGCAAACGAATCTCTTTTGTTTTCAAAATCTGTTGGCGTGCTAATGAAGCACGAGAACGCATGCTTACAATTAGTCCGGAAATACCGAACAAGCCAGTCAACAATGGTAACAGTGGTTCTTCTACTGGTAAGCGAAAAGTGATTAATCCTAAAAAACCCGCGAGCAAGAAAACAATGCCGGCATGGACAAAAGATTTCTCGGAAAGGATTAGATAGAGTGAAACAAGAATTAGGATGTATCCTATTATTCCTTCAACAAATGAAAATACTGTAGGTAAAAACAGCACAAAAACTAGGCTGAAGAGGATAGCTATCCCGACTCCAATCATCGCTCCTTTTAATAATAGCACAACAGCCTCATATCCTCTTCCTTCTAACAATAATTCGTGACCTGGTAATACTGCAAGAAATGAATCTTCTTCTGGCGCTCCTAAGAATACTGATGGAATAAAATCAATCATCGTATGTGTTATTGCCATACTTACGATAAACACTACTAGCGCGATTGGTTGTACTGAAGAAAAAGCTCCTTTACTCACTATGCTCACGAGCCCTGCACTTACAATATTAATGTGTATTCCTGGTGCAAGGCCTGTTAGAGTCCCGGCGGACACACCAATGATAAGAGCAAGGATTA
>CAYPUL010000029.1:0-9651 GCA_964413975.1 Candidatus Woesearchaeota archaeon | reverse complement strand
CTTTTGTTTCTATAATTGTCATAGTTATACATTGTATAATTAATATTTAAATGTTAGTGTTTCGATGTTGGTGTGTTTTATTTCCGACTACAACACGAAAAGGAGAAGTAAAAGTATTTGGAATATTAGATAATAAAAAGAGTAAAGTAATAACATTGACTTCCAATAAAATAAATTGATACAGATTTATTGGTTTCTTAAAAAAACTCTTGAGGTATTACCGGAAGAGATTTGTTCGAGAATGAGATTCTAAAGAGCAGGGTATGGAGAATTTTAGCGAGACATCCTGATCATGTTCCTCCTGAATTTGCGGAAGACAAAGGTTTGCTTAAAGTTTATGTGAATTGGGTCGAAGGACAGACAAAGAAAAATCAAAACATGGGCCTTTATTTTGATAATAATTCTGATTCTGCAAAGCTTAGGATGTTAGTCGTCCACGGGCTGGACAACATGTCGTCGTTGGGTGGTTGGAGCAATATCTTCAGCACCGAAGGTCGGTTGATCGGGTTTTTATTGTCCGAGACGCCGAATGCGTTGGCTGAAGAAGGAAGAAAAAATTAACGAATTCTTTAAGCGGGATAGTGTTGTTGAGATGGTTATTCGTTATCCATGGGGGTTGCTTTGTTTGCGGTTATTAGTAGATTTGCAATTTCTGTTTTGATGTTGACTAGCTCGCCTGCTTTGAAGGGACCAATTGGGACACCTTCTGGATCTATGAATTGGTCTACTGCTTGTTTGAAGAGGACGAGTTTGTTCTCTGGTTTTTTTTCGTGTTTGTTGTTTACTATTGCAGCTACCTCGCGATCGTATTCTTCTAGAGATTTTACTAGTTTTTCGAATATGTTTCGTTCATGGGCTAGCATGTTTTCATAATCTCGCTTCATGAGACCTGTTTCTGTTGCAACGAAGAGGAGATTGAGGAGTTTTTTCTTTCTCCTTACGAGAAGTTCTTTGAATAATGAAATTGCATTTTCGAATTGTTTCTTTGATTTGGCTATTGCCTCTGCGAAGAGATCGGTTTCATTTATATTTGATTTGTTTTTTTCTGCAATATAAAGAGAGAACTCTTGTAAGAAGTTTTTTGGTAAGGGTTGTAATTGTTCTGCATATTTTTCTTTTCTGACTAGCTCGTAGAGGTCATTGTAGGTTATCATACTCTTTCATTTCTGTTTGTATATATAAAGGTAGTTGTTTTATTTTTTGAATAGCGTTGACTCTAGGAGGGATTGACCATAGATCTTTTTTCCTTGGAGGGAGTGTTTCTCGGTGAAGCGGTTTTTTGTGTTTTGTGGTTTTTTAGGATTGTAAAAAAGAACCGGTACTGGATCTGATGTGTGGACTTTTTTTGTGCAGGCTGTTGTGTGATCTGCGGTGAGGAGGAGTTTTGTGTTGGGGTTTTTTTCTAAGATTTGTGCGATGTTGGAGAATAGGTGTTTATCGATGAATTCTATCATTTTAACTTTTTCATAGGGTTTGTTATCGTGTCCGGGGATATCGGTTTCTTTGATATGAATAAGGAAGAAATCGTATTTGTTTTTGTATTTTTTGAGCATTTTTCGTGCGTATTTGGTTGCTTTTTTTAGACCTGCGTTGAGTGTTGTGTAGACATCGATGTTTTTTAGTTTGGGATATTTGAAGGTGTAGATTGCCATGTTGGTTGCTTTCGCGACGCCTTTTTCTAGAGGCATGTAGACAAGAGCAGTCCATTTTCCTTTGATTTTCTTTAGTTTGACTGGTTTATTGCCTGCGTCTCTGCAAAGGATGATGTTTGCTGTGTAGAGGCCTTTTCGTGCGCGTTTTATGTTTATCGGATGTTTATCTAGGAGGTAGTGTGAGGAACGAACGAAGTTGTTGAGTAACTCTGCAGCCATACGCGAGTCGTCTTCATCGTCTGCGGGGTGGGAGAATTGTAGTTTTTCTGATGGCGATAGGGATAATCCTTTGGCGTACCCTGGATCAGCGTTTGTTATGTTGTCTGAGAAACCGCCTCTGAAGATGAGGACGCCGCGGTGTTGGATTGTTGGATGGAATTCGAATTTATAGGGCAGTTTGAGATCTTTGTTGATTGTGCTGGCAAGTATTTTTGCTTCTTTTGTTGAGAGTGTTCTGCCTGCTCGACGGTCTAGGATTGTTTTTGATTCTAGGTCGTAAATTGTTGCAAAGTTTGTTCTGAATGCGAGATCTCCTGGAAGGATTTTTATGTTCGCACCTAGTGCTTCTAGGGGGCCGCGTTGGATTTCTGAGGGGTCATATCCTAGGAGTGATAGGATCGCGTTGTGCGATTGAGGGGCGATGTTTTCTCTGATTGGGAAGCAATAGTTAATTTGTGAGCGATGTGCGATCTTATCGAGATTCGGGGTTTTTGCTGCTTCGAGTGGTGTTTGATTGTTGAGTTGTGCGCAGGGAAGATCCGCGACGCCGTCAAGGATGATGAATACCCCTTTCATGATGTGAAAAGGGATGGCGGATTTATAAAGGTTGTTTGTTCTATGAGGAAATGTTTGAATCGTTAAAGAAGAAACTTGGAGGATGGTTTGGTATTGGAAAGAAAGAGGGGGAGAAAGAGAAGACGGAGAAGAGGCGGGAGTTCAGAGACGAAGAACCTGAGAAGAGAAAGGGTGTTGGGAAGAGACATAAGAAAGAAGAACGCAGTGATAAGAAATCTAAGGAGGTTCAGGTTCGGGAGAGGACAGAAGAGAAATTGGAAGAGGGGGATGCTAAAGGAGGCGATAGGATTGCTATTGAGGATAATGAGATTTTAACGCGGGAAGAGGTTTCTGAAGAGATTGGGGAGAAGAAGGGCTTTTTTGGGAGATTGGCACAGAAGTTAACAAATTCTGAGTTGACAAAAGAGGAGTTTGCAATATTGTTCGAGGAGTTTTCAATTACCTTATTGGAGCATAATGTTGCATTGGGTGTTGTTGATAAGATAAAGGAATCTTTGGAAAGAGATTTGGTTGGGAAGCGATTTGGGAAAAAAGAGGTTGGGCGTAAGATTTTAGAGGCTTTGCGAGCAGCGATTGAAGGTGTTTTGATTGAGCCGCCTGATTTTATTGAGCAGATTAGAAAGAAAGAAAAGGCGTTTGTTATTTTATTCTTTGGGATTAACGGGAGTGGGAAGACGACTTCGATTGCGAAGGTTGCTTCTTTGTTAAAGTCTCGAGGGATCTCGTGTGTTTTTGCTGCAGGGGATACGTTTCGTGCTGCTTCGATTGAGCAACTTGAGCACCATAGTCGCTCATTGGGTGTTCCGATTGTGAAACAGCATTACCAGAGTGATCCTGCTGCTGTTGCGTTTGATGCGATTCAGTATGCTAAGGCGCATAGGATAAAGGTTGTTTTGATTGATAGCGCGGGGAGGATGTATACTAAGGGCAATTTGATGAGAGAGATGGAGAAGATTAGTCGCGTGTCAAAGCCTGATTTGAAGATCTTTGTTGGAGAATCAATTACAGGGAATGATGTGCTTGAGCAAGTAAGGATGTTTCAAGAACGCGTTGGTATTGACGGGATTATTTTGAGTAAGGCTGATGTTGATGAGAAGGCAGGGACAATTTTATCTGTATCGTTTGTTAGCGGAAAGCCTATTTATTTTTTAGGGGTTGGACAGGGATATGAGGATTTAGAGGTTTTTTCTAAAGCAAGGGTGTTACAGCATTTGGGATTGTGAGCTGTTAACTAGATCGGTAAATCTACCTACTTTAGTGGGTAGATACAACGATTGTTTTTTATTCTAGTTTTGTTATAAAACAGGGAGAGCTTGTTGCAGCTCCCTGCATAAAACTTGTGGTTGTAACTTTTTCTTGTAATTAAATTTAACGAGGTAAAAATGGAACAGAAACTTTTGTTTAGCGAGAGCTACGAAAAATTCACAGACAAATACGAAAGAAAAAACCACTTCGTCGGCGTGTCTATGTGGGAATTTGAGTTTTGCCCGAAGTACCGATACAAGATGTTTCGTAAATGGAAGTACAAGAAGTTGATTGAAGCTTGCTTGAGGCGAGCGGCGTCAGAACACGGTATTAAATGGATTGAGTTGAACGTTCAGCCTGAGCATGTCCAGGGAACTGTGTCAATTCCGATGACAATGGCACCGACAAAAGCCATGCAGTTGTTGAAAGGAAGGTCATCATATCTTTTCTTTCGCAACCTTACGGTTGAAGTTGCGAACAACTATGTGAGAAATCAGGACAGACATCATGGAACAGTTTGGATGATTGAGTAGACGTAGTGGAAGCTGGGCACTTTAGTGCCCAGAGGACGCCACATATGCTAATTTTAAGCAAGATATGGTAGAATATTTAAGTCCTTAGCTATACCCTATGCGGAGATGGATGGATAGAAAGTATTAAAAAGCATATATCCATTAAATTTTAGAGGGGATGGTGAAGAATCGCCTTAGAATTCTACTAATAAAATGGACAGGAGAAAATTTTTGCAATGGTTTGGGACAGGAGCATTCGTTGCTGTAGCTACCGCGTCAATTCTATACCCCTGTAGAAAAAATCTATCTGAAGACCATGTTGAATATCATGAATTATATAATGGAAGTGTAAAAATCACTAGAACAGAAACAACTCAAAGAGTTATTGGAATTATGGGAGGTAATCGGATTCAAGCAATTAAATTAGATTTTGAAATTAACCAACCCGGAAACTACTTATTTGAAGGATGGGTAAAACATCATAGAGCAGGCGATACTTTAGGAGAGAAGTGGGAATATCAGGTTGGTGAAGTTCCGTATAAGGAAAGAAGAGATTTGCATTCTTTGGTAGATAGGCTTGAAGCAAGTAGGGTTGGTAAAGATGGGAAAATTGAGAGAGATACAAAACAATTTGGACATCATGCAATATTTTGGATGATTGAGTAGACGTAGTGGAAGCTGGGCACTTTAGTGCCCAGAGGACGTCACGTTTATTAATTATGTTTTCTTCTTTGTTTTATGCGGATTTTGTATGGGGTGTGTGGGGAAGGATTTGGACATAGTTCTCGAGCTATATATATGGTTCACCATTTGATTGAGCGAGGACATAAGGTCTTGATCTTTAGTTATGGGCGGGCGGTTGATGTTTTGCGAAGGGAGGGATTTGATGTTTTTGAGATACGAGGAGTACATCTTAGTTTTAGGGAAGGTGTGCTTTCTGTGTCTAGGACGTTAAAAAACGTTTTAGAAACTCTTTATGAAAATATTAGAAATTGGAAAGAGATGAAGAGTAGGGTTGAGGGATTTGGAGCTGATGTTTGCATTAGTGATATGGAATTGGTTGTGCCTATTATTTCTTTTATTTATCGATTGCCTTTGATTAGCTTGGATAATCAGCATAGACTGACGCATTTGGATGTTCGTGTGCCTAGGCGTTATAGAAGGGATTTTTTTATTGCAAGGAAAGCGGTTAAGAGGGTTGTTTCTAGAGCGGATGCTTTTATTATTTTGTCTTTTGTAAGAGGGGCGGTAGTACGAGATCGGGAAAAGAGTTTTGTTGTTGATCCGATCCTGAGGAAAGAGGTTTTGGGATCGAGAAAACAGCTTCGAAGAGGGGATTATGTTCTTGTTTATTTGACGAAGAGAGATGAGGGTATTTTGAGGGTTTTGCGTCAGATTGATGAGAGGTTTGTTGTTTATGTTTATGGAAGTCGCAGGAGGGGGAGACTTGGGAACATGGTTTTTCGGGATATTGGACTGGGTTTTTTGAGGGATCTTGTGGGTTGTAAGGGAGTGATTGGGAGCGCAGGGTTTACTTTGATTTCAGAGGCATTGTATTTGGGGAAGCCGTATTTTGCTTTGCCGCTTCGAGGACAGTTTGAACAGACATTGAATGCTTTGTTTTTGAAACAGGCAGGTTATGGGATGTTTAGCGAAGACTTAAAGCGCGAAGAGGTTGAGGGATTTCTGAATAGTTTGAGGAAATACGAGAAGCGCATAGTAAGACGGCGGATTGATTCCGGAGAGGCTGCGCGAGTTTTGGATAGGGTTTTGAGGGAGATTAGTCGGAAGAGATCAGACGATTTAAAAAGAAAATAAAAAATTGGAGAATGGCAGATTCTATTATCCTTGCAACAGCGAGAATGAACAAGGCAAGGGCTGTTACTGGCGATGCACATTTTAGAAATTTGAATTCTGTTATGATAGTATATTCAATCTACGTTCTTTTTAGGACTTGTTATCTTTGGTTTTTCTGTAGTAGAGGGATGTTAGGTAGCTTGTTGTTGCTAGGAATATTCCTAGAGTGTCTAGGAAGAGATCACGGAATGAGGGATTTCTACCTGGGACGAATGACTGATGGATCTCGTCTAAAGCGGCATAGATGAGTGTGATAAGGGCGGCAGTGATGAGATGTTTTTTGGTTTTTCCTTTTACGAGTGCGATGGAAAGAAAGAATGTTAAAAGAAAGAAGATAACTAGGTGATAGAATATTGGGTTGAATGAACTTCCTGCTCCCGGGATTGAAGAAGAAGGAAGGGACGAGATATAGAAAATCAGTGTTGCGATGACAATTGTCAGCAACCAAGAGAGTTCTGTGTGTTTTTCAAGCCAGCCTATCATTCGTTCGAGTTAGAGACCTTAACTTTATTAACCCTTGGTTGTTTGATTTTTTATGTTAGAGAAATTGTCTGCAGTGTTAAAGAAGACAACGGATAAGATAGCGAATGCTGTTTTTCTTGACAAGAAACTTGTGGATGATGTTGTGCGGGATTTGCAGCGGGCGTTGCTTGAGGCTGATGTGAATGTTTCTCTTGTTATGGAGCTGACGAAGAAGATTAAGCAGGCTGCACTCGATGAGCGAGTGAAGGGGATTGAGAAGAAGGAGCATATTATTAGTTTGTTGCATGGTGAGCTGATTCGAATTTTGGGGAAGAAGCGTGCGCTTGTCTTAGGAAAAAAGGCACGGATTTTGCTTGTTGGATTGTACGGGAGTGGAAAAACCACGACGATCGGGAAATTGGCTAGTTATTACGCAAAACGTGGGAGGAAGGTGTGTGCTGTTGGGCTTGATGTGCATAGACCTGCTGCGTTTGAGCAGCTGCAACAGGTGTGTGAAAAGGTGCATGTGAGGGCGTTTATTATGCCTGGAGAGAAGAGCGCATTAGCGGTTTGGAAGGCTTTTGAAAAAGATATTCGAGAGTATGACTTGGTTTTGATAGATAGCGCTGGTCGCGATGCACTTGACGAGGATTTGATTAAGGAATTGAAGGTGCTTGGAAAGACTATTAAGCCGGACGAGGTATTGTTGGTTTTATCTGGGGATATAGGGCAGGCTGCTAAAAAACAAGCGGCTGCGTTTCAGGAGGCTGTTGGGGTAACAGGGGTTTTTATTAGTAAGATGGATTCTACTGCTAAGGGTGGTGGCGCGTTGAGCGCGTGTGCTGAAGTGAATGCACCTGTTGTTTTTATTGGAACTGGTGAGAAGATGAATGATTTGGAGGAATTTGATCCTGAATCGTTTTTATCTCGGTTGTTGGGCATGGGCGATTTGCCTGCGTTGATGGAGAAGATTCGTTCTGTTGTTGGTGATAGGGAAATACAACTTGCGCAGGAACGATTACTGGAGGGAAGGTTTAGTTTGAGAGACTTTCAAGAACAGTTAGGATCAATGGAATCAGTTGGATCGTTTGATACTCTTCTTTCATTTATTCCTGGATTTGGGAAGGTGAAGGATAAGATTTCAGGCGAGGTTATGGAGGAGCAACAGAAGCGTATTATGAAATGGAAGCACGCGATTGACTCAATGACGCGCGAGGAGCAAGAGCATCCGGAGTTGTTGGAACGAGAGACTAAACGGATGCAACGGGTTGCTGCTGGGGCTGGCATGAGTGTGTCTGATGTCCGCGCGTTATTGAAGCAGTATAGGATGTTACAAGAGATGGTTAAAGATCAGACGTCAATTGAGAAAGGAGGTTTAGATCAGAAGACATTGATGAAGCTGGCGCGGAAGTTTGGGAAGAGGATTAAGTTGTAATGGAAGGATAAAGAATGTTATGAAGTTTAGAAGAAAGAAAATTTTGAGTTGGGAAGATGGGTAAACGTTCTTATCGACGGAGTAGAATTTGGGAGAGGAAGGCTCTTGATAGAATTGGTGCAGGGTTGCTGAAAAAAAGTAGAGAAGAGTTGACTGGAGAGCTTGAAAGGAAGGAGCGATATGGTTGTAAGTTTCCTCCTGCTGCTTTTTTGAAAAGATTTCTTTTTACTCTCGAGAAGATTTTAGGAGGTAACAAAGAGCGCGATGTGTACTTGGATACGAATCACTTAGTCGCTTCTCCTCCACAAGTTTCTTTTGAGCGTGTTATGGGATCAGATTTTAATTTGTTTAGTTGTATTCGGGATTTGCATGATGAGAGAGTTTTTGATGATGCTTATCGTTATTTGTGTTTTTTTCCTGAGATGGGCGAGAGGATTTTTTCTTATCCTAATGTCTTTGTAACTTCTGGTGTTTGTGGTGAGTTGGTTGGGTATCGCGATAATTTCGAGAGAAGAATTTGTTCTTTTTCTTATAATTTAGGGAAACGCTTATTGGAACCATTTGATAAATTTTGTGATGTTGTTTCTGATTCTGTTCAACGTTCTTTGAGGGAGGATGATTTACTTGTAGGGGGTATTTATTCTAGGATATCTTCACGTCATGGGGATCCTTATTCAAGGAAGTTGAGTAAGACTGATAAGCTTCTTCTTGCGATTCCTTTGGCTAGTGCATTTGGCGATGGGCGGGAGAAGTTGTTACTTACTTATGATTGGGGTATTAGATCTGCTGCAAAAACTCTTTATGAGAAGGCGAACAAAAATTCTTTTAGTTTGAGTGTTGGGGATTTCTCGGGATTTGAGAGAGTTCGATTTGATGTTGGAAGCCTCTATTATACAAGGATGGATAGTTTTGAGTTTATTTCCTTTTTTGCTCGTTCTGACTTTTTTCGAGGGTTGGTTGAGAGGCAGATATGAAAGAAGAGATTTTGTATAGGGGTGCTGAAGCGGTATTGATTAGACGAGGAGAAGAGGTTTTTAAGATTAGAGAGAAAAAGGGTTATAGGCTTGATGTTTTGGATGAGAGACTTAGGAAACAGAGGACTAGGAGAGAAGCAAGATTGTTGGTACGTGCGGGGGAGGTTATACCTGTGCCACGAGTTAGAGATGCTTTTGAAAAGAGTGCGGAGATTATTATTGATTTTTTGGATGGAAAAAAGCTTTCTGAGTGTTTGGATGATTTGCCTGAATGGAAGGAGATTTGTTTGAAGATTGGAGAGCAGATTGCACGGTTGCATGACGTGGGGATTATTCACGGAGATTTGACAACTTCGAATATGATTCTTGTTGGAAGCAAGGTTTATTTTATTGATTTTGGGCTCGGATTTTTTTCTCAGAGAATTGAAGATAAAGCTGTTGATTTGCATTTGATTAAGGAGGCTTTTGAGGCGAAGCACTTTGTGCGGTGGAGGGATTATTTTGATTGTGTTTTGGAAGGGTATCGGGGTTCGAAGAATGTTGATGAGGTGTTTCGTAGATTGAAGCGTGTTGAGCAGAGAGGGCGTTATCGAGAGCGGTATTGATTTAGCGGAATTCTTTTAAAGCATTGTTTGTATGTTGTTTTGGAGCCCTGTAGTATAGCGGTCAAGTATGCAGGCCTTTGGCGCCTGAGACCCAGGTTCGAATCCTGGCAGGGC
>CAYPUL010000028.1:0-10028 GCA_964413975.1 Candidatus Woesearchaeota archaeon | reverse complement strand
GAAGCCCCAGAAAATAGGCGTTTGGCTCGAGAATATATAAAACAATCTGAATTTTGGACGATCCAATTTGGAAGTTTAGGATTGGAAGAATTGCTTAATTCTCAGGCTACACCAGCTATACCGTTAGTTTAATTTTCTATAGTGGTCCATAGCCATTTTCTTTTATTCTTTGTTGTAATTCCAAGTAGTTTTCGATTATCTTTTGATTCGATGGTGCTCTTCCCCATGGTGTTTGAGGTTCATATTCAAACGTAAGCGTGGGAATTTCTCCCCCATATCTGCTAAACATGTGCATTGTTCTGCTCCAATCTACTTTTAATGGCTTAATCCCAAATTTTTTTGGATTCCTATCAATCTCTGTTCCGGGCCTTACTGTAAGTAGTGATAAGTAAACTGCTTCTGGATTCGTATCTTTTATGAAATTCCAGGTTTCTTCTACTATGTTTTCCGGCTCTCCTGGCAAACCTAGGATCATGTATAATCTTGTTTCTATACCGTTCTCTTTTAGAAGACTAATTGATTGTTTTGATCTTTCGATATTTATTTTTTTATTGATAAGGTCTAAAGATTTTTGAGAAACACTTTCTACACCAAGGCACATGGTTACACATCCAGACTCTCTTAATAACCCCGCAATATCTGATGATAATCCATCAACTCTACATTGACCTCTCCAAACAACATTTGTGCTGGCAATTGCTTCTAGATGAGAAATTGCTCTTCTTTTATTTAAAGGAAACCCGATTTCATCAAGCAAGCTTATTCCCTGGATCCCAAAATCCCTCTTTAAATATTCTATTTCTGACTTTATATTATCTGGAGATCTGTATCTTAAACCCTGACTATAATCTGGAAGTGCACAAAACGAACATTGATACGGACAACCTCTGCTAAAAATAACAGTCGTTGTTAATAATTGATCAAATCCTTTTTTATTTCGTAAATTCAATAGTCCTTTTCTGGATACGGCTGATTTAGGAAGAAAATGTCTGCGAGGATAGGGATACTGGTTGATATCTAAATTACCTTCCTGTAAATAATTCTTTTTCAGATTTGAATTCTCAAAATCATTGATTGCTATGACTATATTTTCTTCTCCGTCTCCTAGGATGATAGAATCGAATATTTCTAAAGATTCTTTTTGGAACATGGTGACGTGCGGGCCTCCTGCAATATGTTTTGCTTCGGGGTATCTATCTCTTAATTGTTGAACAATCGATCTCTGTTCATCTATATCTAGGGTATAAACAGAATGGAGATATAGATCACACTCTGGAATATGATATTGTGCAAATTCTCTTTTAATACCTCTTAGATCAATAAGCGTTGGATTCACTTTTTCGGCTAACCTTTCTTCTAATACCGTTAATATCTGAAAATGAGTATGTGGATCTCCTCTGAAGGGATCGTGTAAATAATCACTACTTGGGAAAATAAAACCTACATTGATCATTGTAATTATACACTATATTAATTTATTAATCTTTCTTTGTTAAATGAATTGCATTTCATAAAGCTTTTTAAGCCCAGATTTAACGATAATTCAATGAGAGAGACTGTATTAGTAACTGGTTCCGGAAACGGTCTTGGAGAGGCCATCGCTAGAGTATTCGCTAAGAATACTTATAATATTATTTTACATGCAAGAAAAGAGTCTGATATTAAGCGTGTACGTGATAATATATTAGATCTTCGTGTTGATTGCGACTGTGTCCTGGGAGATTTACGTAATGAAAGTACTCTTGAGGAAATAAACGATATTGCAAGAAGGAGAGATATAAGCATACTTGTTAATAATGCGGCTACTCGATGTCTTGGGATTCCATTGGAGAGTGTTCCTGTAGATAACCTTTATGATTTAATTTATGTTAATTTATTGATTCCTATTAAATTAACACAGATGGTTTATCCTTATTTTCAAGGTAAAAGAAATGGTGCATTTATCAATATAAATTCTATCACTGCATTAGAACCTAAAAAGTTTAGGGGCGTGTCAACAGCAGCAAAATCGGGATTAGATGGCTTCGCAAATGCCTTTAGACAAGAGGCAATTGAATACAATGTTCGGGTTCTAGGAATCTATCCTACTAGAATAAAGACAAAACCAGAATTTGAATATGGGATAGATCCTGATTTAGCAGCACAAAGTATCTTTGATGCTTATAAAGACCCTTTAATTGAGAATATTATACTTGAAGGCCGTCCTCAACAATTCAGATCAAATGATATAAGACATTATACTCTTCTTGATCTTAGAGAATAGTAATGTTTATTAATCTAATGTTCTATGAACATCTTGACACAAAATGGAGATGAACCAAGATAGCCTGGAGCGTTTGGCAGAAAAGTATCATTCTAGAAGATTTATGTATTCTGAATATCCCCATAAATGCTTTTGGTCAATAGAAGTGGATCAAGAGAAGCATGAAGGGGCGTTATTGAATGTCTTTTCCAATGACAGAGATAATCCCTTAATGTTTTATGCTCATATCCCTTACTGTACAAAACCGTGCTTTTTTTGTACATGCCATTTTGAGGTAACAAAAGACCATGAGAGAATTGGAAATTATTTATTAACGCTATCAAATGAAATTAGTATGCTTGAAGATCTTTTTAAAAGAAATTCAATTAGCCCTAAGTTTGTAGATCTACATATAGGTGGTGGTTCGCCTACTATTCTTAATGAAAAAGAATTTGATTATCTGATTGAGCGTGTAGGGTCAATAATTGACTTGGAAAGTTTAGATGAGTTTGCTATTGAAATCGATCCCAGATTTGTAGACCAGGAGAGAATGAGATTTTATCATAGTAGAGGCGTGAATAGAATATCATTTGGAATACAAGATTTTGATGAGGGAGTTCAAAGAGCAGTTAATAGAGTTCAACCAGCAGAATTGGTTGGGAGTCTAATTACTCCTGATATTCGTCGCCTTTTTAAAAAGGGAGTGAATTTTGACATTCTCTGCGGACTACCCTTACAGACTGAAGAGAGTGTTCGGAGAACCTTTGAGAAAATCATTGAATTTTCTCCAGATAGAGTATGCTTTAATTATTTAGATTATGCTCCAAAATATGCACCGCATCAAACGATTATGATAGATGGCAGGAATGGCAGACCAACGAGGCTTCCAGATAATAAAGAAAGAAAGAGAATTTTTGATAGTGGTCTTGAGATTTTAATCAATAATGGTTATGTACGTACTGGTTATGATCACTTTGCCAAACCTGATGATGATCTGGCCAAAGCTCTTTCTGATGGGAAGATGCATTGGAATTATTTGGGAGCCACGCCTGGGAGATATACTGATGTCGTTGGAGTAGGTCCTAGTGCAACAAGCACGTTAGGAGATTATTATAGTCAGAATTTTTATAGTGTAGATGCTTATCGAGAACCAGTTGAGGAAGGAAGATACCCTGTATTTAGACACCATAAATTAAATACAGACGATACAATTAGAAGAGATGTAATTCATAGACTTCGGAACTTCTTCTCACTAGAATACAAGGAAATAGAGGGGCTTCATGGTATAAACTTTAATGAATATTTCAGAGAGCAAAAACCGGCTCTTGATGAATTTCGAAGGGATGGAATTCTAGACTATAATGATAAAGGAATTAAAGTAACAGATCTCGGAAGAGAATTTATTTTATTCGTATGTGGTATATTTGATAGCTACCTTAAGCCTATTTGAAGTTATTCAACACGCGTGTTTTTATGGATAAATTTATATAGTCCTTGGTAAATAAAACATTATGGCTATTATTTTTTATAAACCTGGGAAAGATGTAGAACTTTCTCGTGACCAATTAGAATTTTACAACAGAAATGGGTATTTAATTATAGAAAATTTATTATCTATAGGAGAATGTGATGATATATTGGGAAAATTTAATAGGCATATGGATGAAGATTTTTCTTGTATTCTGAACTTTCATAGAAGATCTAAATTAGCGGCCCAAGACCCTAGGGATAAGACCCTAGAAGTTATGGTTGAAATTGAGGAGACTTCAAAACTCGCACTTGATTTAATGAGAGATCGAAGATGTGTATCTGTAATAGATCAACTCCAAATTGGTAGAATGCGTAAATATGGCAGATCAGCTACAGGGCATATGGATGAATTTGTACCTAGAGATCATGTTGGTTTAATGAGTATTCTTTTATATAAAAAACCAGGCACGCAATATGCTGGGCAGGCATGGAATGTTCACCAAGATAATGCCTATCCTCAGAATCCATATGGGTTGTATATAACTGTAAGCATTATTCTTGCTGACATAGATCGTGAAAATGGAACTGTTTTTGTCTATCCAGGCTCTCATGAAGAAGGTTTATTGCCTCATGCGCCACAAAAAAGCTATCGGGAAGATAGTGGCAAGCAGCCAGGAAATATAGCGTCTTTTCCTGAAAAATACAGAGGCACCGAAGTTGATATTATAGCAAAGAAAGGGGCGGTATTTTTTATGAACGGGAATACCCTACACGGATCTTATCCTAACCTATCCGATAGGCCAAGACCAATTCATATAAATACATATATTCCAAATGGTGAGGAATATGCTCCGGGAAAAATTGCGGGTAGATCTCCTATATTATTGACTGAATAAAATATTAAATTATGAAAAGTTAAACCTTCCAAACAGAATCTTCATGTATAAATTCATCTTCGTAATCACGATATTTCTTTCTTACATTTTTCACTAATCTTGTTACTTTTATTTCATCCGGATAAGGTATGTGTGTTCCAAAATGATCATTTAGAATTGGAGCAGTGGCATGAACGGTTGAAAATTCACCCGCTGCCTCAAGCTGTTTGAGATAATGTATGCCAATATACCCTTCATTTGAGAGCCTTTTTCCATTGCGGATATTGTCTCTTATACATTCTACAACATCCATTGGGATTACAGCAACATAAGTACTACTTATAGCATTTATAGCATTACAGGTTGCTATTCCTCCCTCTACTGATTCAGCGCGTGAAAGAAAATCGCCATAAGGATGAAGATTGGGGATAATTCCTCCTCGAATAAAATCTAAATCTTTGTCAGTCGCCCATAAGATAGGCTTCCCATAAAAATCTAATTTTGAATCAACCCTTCTCACCTCTTCATCAATCTCTCTAATTAAGGTGTTATATGGTCCCTGTAACTTTTCAGCCAGCTGAGGATTTCCGCCTAGGAGATTTGGCTTACTACGATAAGCTATAGCCCTCGATACATCGCCTGTTTTTCTAGGTTTTCCATAGCTTCCATCATAACCTGATAGGATTACTTCTCCTGTATCTTTCTTTGGACAAATGAATGTAACACTTGGATGGTAATCGAGCGCTATTTTCTCCACAAATCTCTTTGGAAATAGCTTTAATAAGCTTTATTATAATATGGATTATGTGTAAATTTACCACCGATTCTAGCAATTTTTCTGAGAGAAGAAATAGATTTTATTTCTTGCTTTTGCCGTATCTCTCAGCCATATCTAATATATCTTGAATGGTCAAATTTCTTGATTCTTAAGAACATTATTAATAATAGGCACTACTATTTATATATTAGAAACTAAAAATAGCTGTTAGCTTCTAAGATTTTATTCGAAAATAAGGATTGGTTTTTACACATAGCTTGTGTTTGGATCTATATTTTATCATGAAATATTAAGCTCTCGACAAAAAAGATAAACTACTATCATAATATTTAAGTAACTCCTATTGGGTATTATAACTGCAAAACACTTAACATGAAGCCAGAAGAGAATACAAAGGACAAGCAATTCGCAAGCGATATGCGCGAATTCTTTAATAGAAAAGCACAACATACAACACAAGGAGATTATGAATACTATCGCTGGTTCAGCACCCCAAGAAAACGTCTTCAGTACTATTATACTACTGAAAGCATCTCGTATCATCTTCGTGATATATCGGTAAAACGCTGTCTAGAAGTTGGTTGCGGTCCAGGAACATGGACACGCCTTCTTCTTACTAGATACCCCAAAGCAGATATTGTCTGTATAGATATCTCAAAAGAAATGATTCTCCAACTAGGAAACAATATACCATCAAAACGAGTAAAAACAATAGTAAACAATTTTCTTGATCAAACTTTCAATGAGAGATTTGATTTCATCTTTTGCTCACGTGCAATTGAGTATATCCCAAATAAACAAAAAGTAATAGAAAAATTCTACTCTTTACTAAAACTCGAAGGCAAGGGAATAATAATCTCGTCACCACCTCACAAGATCTTTTTCTTACTTAAACATACCATAGGAAAAAAAATTGATCCGGAACATTCTCAGCGAATCTCGGTAAAAGATCTTACACAACTGCTCAAAAAAGCAGGATTTACTAATGTCACTAGTTATCCAATACTCTTTACAGACAGTCTAGTGATCCCAAATAATTTTCTCTTCAAAAGATTTTATAAGAAACCTTGGGGTGTTGTCGCGCGGTTGTTCGCATCTGGATATATCACAAAATTCGAGAAGAAGCGTGTATGATGAGAATTACAATTGCACTTGTTGGTACAGATGGATCAGGGAAAACAACATTCGCCAACTATCTTAAGAAAACACTTGAGGCTGAAGGTACTTCGGCTTGTGTTATCTTTATGGGTTGGAGAGATTTTCAGAATCCTGTTTTGCGATTTATTTCATACTACTACAAAAAACTAAAGATACATGAACAGAAGAACGAGGAAAAACTAGCACGTTTCCGTTCTCGAAGTATTTTTTTCTATCTCCTTTACTATCTTGAGTTGAGAATGCGTTATCGGAATGCTGTGCGTTGTACTGCTGATGTTGTTGTATTTGATCGTTATTTCTATGATGAATTGGTATTTGCGTCTCCGAGATTGTTTCGGATATTGAAACGTTTTACACCTAGACCTGATCTCTGTGTTATCTTAAAAGTGCTGCCTTCGGTGTTAAAGAAGCGTGGTGTTTCTATCTCAGTAGAACAGTATTCCCGTTTTTATAACTCATTACGTAAAGTCTCATTGCTTTCACCTACGATTACTATCGATACAACAAAATCTCTATTGAAGCTTTATCGTTCTCTGCAACCTGATCTTACCACACTCATGGGGAATTAGTCTCAGAGTTTCATAATTCTTATAAATAGCCTAGTGTTCGCCTCGTCATGAAGATTGCACATGTTTGTCCATTCTATACGCCCGCTATCTGTGGTGTAAAGAATGTTGTTGAGGAGTTAGCAAAGTACCAAATACACGAAGGGAATGAGGTCCATGTCTTTACCTCTGATTGGGATAAGAATAAACGGATTGAGAAGAAGTATGAGCTGCTCGATCAGGTACATGTTCATCGCTCTTTTCATCTTGTGAGGTTGACAAGCTTCGTGAGTCTTTGGCCTTCTGTATTTCTTGAACTTATCGATAAGAATTTTGATATTATTCATACCCACGAATTTGGACATCCTCATGTTGTTCTGGCAGCGCTTGTGGCAAGGATACGACATATCCCTCATGTCCATACGACGCACTGTCCTTGGTCAAACGCGTATCGTTCTCCTATTGCTCGCATGGGTATCTTCATGAGTTATAACCTTGTCTCTAGATATGTGCTTGCGCATACAGAACAAATAATTGCTATAACGCCTTGGGAGATTGATTTCATAAAAAAATATGGAGGTACGGCAGAGAAGATTCGTGTATTACCTAATGGTATGAATAGTCTCTTTTTTCAGCGGATTGCGAAAAATAACTTTAAAAAGAAGTATAAGATTGGTGGTAATCTTGTTTTATTCTTTGGGAGATTAAATGTGACGAAAGGGCCTGATAGATTTGTAGAGATCGCACATAGTGTCTTGAAAGAACGGCCAAAAACGTTTTTTGTTATTCGTGGTCCTGATGAGGGGATGAAGAAACGAGTTCAGGAACTTATTTCTGGGGAGAAGAGGATTATCCTTCTTGAACCGACGCGAGATCGTCTTGATATTGTAGGAATGTATCAGGCTGCAGATATTTTTGTTTTACCGAGTTATCGAGAGGGGCTTCCGCTAACGCTCTTTGAGGCAATGGCTTCTGGTCTTCCGATTGTTGCAACTCCTGTTAATGGTGTTCCATATGAGATGAAAGAGCCAGATAACGGTTTTCTTGTTCCTTATGGAGATAATAAACGATTTGCACAACGTATTATTACCTTGCTTGACAATAGTTCCTTACGGAGTACGATAGGAAAACGTAACAAAGAAAAAGCGTTGCATTATCAATGGGAGGATATTGCACAGAGAACAATGCAGTTTTATTTTGATGCCATCCAAAAATCAAAAGAGAGAAATTGAGGTAAGTGTTGTTATAACCTCATATAAAGAACCTACGACTATAGGCAACGCGATTGCGGCAGTTATACCACAGCTTGCGCTACTCTCTCTAGAGAGTGAGCTTCTTGTTGTTGCTCCTGATAGAGAGACCCTTCGTGTCGCTGAAACATATAAAACTGGGTTTGGAGAATTACGAACAATACAAGATCAGGGTAGGGGGAAGTCAGCTGCATTAAATCTTGCGAAAGAATATGTGCGAGGAAAGCTATTGATTCTTAGTGATGGAGATGTTGTTGTTGCTAAGACTGCGATTTCTGAGCTTCTTGTTCCCTTTAAAGATGAGCGCGTTGGCGCTGTATCTGGAAACCCCGTATCAATCAATTCAAGAAAAAAAAAGTATGGATTCTGGTCGCATGTTCTTACTGAGACCGCGCATGAACGGAGGAAAAAATCACGTGTATTACGAAAAAGATTCTTTTGTTCAGGATACCTTTTTGCGATACGGAAAGAACTTTTTCCAAAGCTGTTTGAGAATCTCCTTTCTGAAGATGGTTTTATCTCGCATAGGGTTTATGAGCAAGGATATGTGATCGCGTATGCTGAGCGTGCAAAGGTTTATGTAAAGTTTCCTACGAATTTTAAAGATTGGATTAATCAAAAACTTCGGAGTGCTGGGGGATACAATCAGATAAAGGATATGTTGAATGTTGAGATGCGCTCGTTTAAGAAAGAATCTCTTGGTTCTCTCGATGTTCTGAGATATCCTAACAGGCTTCGTGAGATCGTGTGGCTTGTTGAACTTTTTCTTGCGCGTCTTTATCTTTGGCATCTTATCTATCGTGACGTAACGATAAAAAAGAAGTCTCGAGAAGAACTTTGGAAAAGGATAGAGAGTACGAAATAAAGAACAGGATAACAACACATAAAAACCTTCTCTTACTGTGAAGATTATGGATGATAGTGTGGTGAATGAAAAAAAAGAGGAGCGTCTCAAAAATTGGCTTAAGGATAATAAAAACCTTGCAGTTGTTGGTATGATTATAGCTGCTATAATTATCAGGTTCTATTATTTCTTTATTACGAAGAATCAGCCGCTCTGGTGGGATGAGGCTTCGTATGGGTCGCTTGCGAAGAACTTTATCTCTCATCAGTGGGATGCAGCCGATGTTATCATTGGGGAGACAAAGATACGACCACTGCTCTTTCCTTTTCTTTGGAGTATTGTTATGCGAATCGGTATATCTGAAGTTGGAGCACGTTTTCTCTTTGAATTTATTCCTTCAGTTTTATCAGTAGTATTTGTGTATATTATTGTTAAGGAGTTTTATTCTCGGCGGACTGCGATCATTGCTGGAGCGATATTCTCTGTGCTTTGGATTCATCTTTTTTATACTGCTAGACTCTTGACTGATGTGCTTGTTCTGCCGTTTATCTTTGCAAGCATTTACTACTTCATCAAGGCTGATAAGGATGAATTTAACTCTAAGTATTTTGCGCTCTCGGTTTTTATTCTCGCGTTTGGGATACTCATAAGGTATCCTGTTGGTCTTGTATTGTTTGCTTATCCAATCTCGCTCCTTATAACGCGAGGAGGATCTATATTTTTAAAAAAAACATTCTGGCTTTCAGGAATTGCTGGGGGTATACCAATTCTTGCTTTTTTTGCACTGAACTATGTTCGGACGCAGAATATCTTTCCTGCACTCTTCAGAAAAGTAAATGCGCAGACTCTTGGCAAAGAGATTAATT
>CAYPUL010000027.1:0-10278 GCA_964413975.1 Candidatus Woesearchaeota archaeon | reverse complement strand
ATAGCGCGGTAGAGCAGCCTGGAGTGCTCGCGAGGCCCATAACCTCGAGGTCGTGTGGTTCAAATCCCACCCCCGCTATTTTTATATAGCCCAAGATATTTCAAGAATTATGAAACTTAAATATATACTAAAGTCTGATGCAGCAACAATCGTAGCGTCAGCAGCGCTTACTATAGGTCCGCTCGTAGGAACTTATGCCCATAGTGCTTATCAATATGCAACTTCTGAAAAAGCAAGTAATGGTTCTGCACAAGTCATCTTTTATCCCGATGGAAATGTATTTAAGAATTTTAGAGATGACGATTTATCATTTTCTATAGACTGTGATAAAGATGGCGTTCTTGACGAAAGACAAACATTTATTCATGGACAAAGATGTGTTTCTTTTATACACAGGCAAGCCCCATTTGAAAGACATCAAAAAGAATATGCTGAGCTTTTAAGAGCAGATAATTTCTTCTAAAAAGCCATACAAAATAATCTTCTCAGGAAATCAATACCAATCAACAGACCTTCATAAACTTTAAATATCTCATTCATTTCAGTAAAACATGGAACAAACAGAATCTAAGGAAATAGTGCAGTTAAGAAGGGACGTGAATAACCTGAAAGAAATAGTTGAAAACTTAGCTATTCTTTTGAATAAAAGATTAATGAACGAATTATATGAAGAAGCAGAAAATATAGGAAATGGAGAATATCTAACTGAGGAAGAATTTTCTAACAAACATAAAATCAAAATTCATTAACATCTTTAACAAAACCTTTTATTATGTAAGCATCACATTCGTCCTTATGCTTTACAGATAATAACCAAATCTCGCTTTCATTCTCTTTAATTAAATAAAAAATTCTGAAAACTTCTACCCTGAATTCCCACAAGGTTGGTTTTGTATGCAACAAGGGCTTACCAATATTTTAATGATATTACACGCTCTCTTGTCCTGAACAACATCATCCCAGGCTTTCTCTACGTCTGCGCAAACACACAAAAGTCTTTTTAAACTTCCTCAACTAGAAAAAGAAATGGAACACTTCATCCTAGGAATAGACGATGCAGGTCGCGGTCCTGTCATTGGCCCAATGATCTTAGCAGGCGTCCTCCTCACCGATAAACAAGAAAAAATACTCAGAAAACACAATGTCAAGGACTCAAAACAACTCTCGCATCAAACAAGAATAAACCTTGAAAAACTAATACGTAAAAATACACTAAAACATGCAATAACAAGATCATCACCAAATGAAATCGATAACGCATTATCTTCAGGCACAAACCTCAATACACTAGAAGCGCAAAAAACAGCAGAAATCATCAACACCCTCAACGAAAAAGATCTCTATAACAAAAAAATAAAAGTGATCGTAGACTGCCCTTCCACAAACACGAGAGCATGGCGTTCAACACTTTTAAAATATATTTCCTACGCAGAAAATCTAATCATCACCTGTGAACACAAAGCAGATGCAAACTATACATCGGTAGGAGCAGCATCCATACTAGCAAAAGTAGAACGTGAAGACGAAATAGAAAAAATAAGAGAATGCTACAAAAAATATGGCAATCTCGGATCTGGCTATCCCTCCGATCCGATCACAAAAGAGTTCCTTAAAAAAAACGGAGCAAGATTGAAAAATGAAGGTATATTTAGAAAAACCTGGTCAACCTGGAAATCGCTCTTCCCAGAAAAACTACAGACAACCCTAGAAGAGTTCTAAAATCAAGAAACCTTCAAACTCAGAACCTTAGAAACGCCCTCGTGCATACTCACACCATACAAAATCTGCGAGTTCAAAATAACAGCATCATTATGCGTCACAATAATATACTGTCCTAATTTCATATATCTATTTAGTAAGACTGCCAAACGCTCCGAGTTTCGTTTATCAAGAGCAGCATCGATCTCATCAAGAATATAAAACTGATAAGGCCGATATTCCTGAATCGCAAACAACAACGACAATGCAACGAGCGTCTGCTCTCCACCAGACAAAGAAGAAACATCAAAGTATTTTCCTTTTGCTATCTTAACAGCAATCGTCATACCACCAGCAAAGATATCCTCGGTATTCTCGATCTCGAGATAAGCAGTTCCCCTAGACAATTGCGCAAAATTCCGTGTAAACAGTTCATTAATAGACTTAAATGTTTTCATAAACGTTCTATATTTCCGTTTATCGATCTCTTCTATAATCTTTAAGATCTCAACCTTCTCCCGATCGAGTGTATCAACACGTTCTTTCACAGCCCCATACTCCTTTTTAACCATATCATAGACATCAAGAGCACGCAAATTAATCGAACCAATCTTTTCAAGAAGCTCGTGCGTATGCGTCAAACGCTCTTCTAAATGAGCAACACTCCCGCTCACAAGTTCAACATCAAGATATTCATTCATATCAATCTCAATTGTCTCTCGTTCCCCCTCCAACTTCGCCTTTCCAATCTTCAAATAATTAATCTGATCTTCCACTTGACGAACCTCGTTCTGCATACTACTCAGTTTAGCACTCATCTCCTGAATCTGCTGCTGCATTGTATCGCGTTCAGAAAACATCGTAGTAAACCTTTTATTTAACGCCTCAAGTTTCTCTTCAAGATCCTCCAAGCGACTCTCTTTCTCAGAAATACCTGCTCCAAGATCAGAAATCTGCGCTTCAATCTCTACAAGATCGTCATTTCCCCCCTCAATAATGCTCCTCATCTTCTCAAGCTCTCGCTCTTTATACAAAAGAGTAGTACCAACATCCTCCGCTGTCCTAGAAGATATCTCCTCAATCTCAAGCATCTTAGATTCATACTCACTTTCTAATGTTCCATGCTCAAGTGTTTTCTGCTCCAACCCCCGCATTTTCTGTTCTAGATCTTGAATCTCCTGTTTCAAAACATGCTCATAATCAACACTTTTCTTCAATTGGCTCTTCTTATCATGAATCGAGCTATGAACAATCAGTTCTTTCTCACAACCATATTTCTTTTTCTCAAGCTCTCCAAGCTCACGCCGCACATAAGTGCGCCGATCTCGAATCTGACCCAACGCATTCTGCGCTCCTTCAAAACGCGATCGTGCTTTCTCAATATGCTGATCACAATCATGAAAAACATGCTGGACATGTTGCTCACTAATCTTGCTCTGGCAGAGCGGACAAACCTCTAACTTTGAGACATTCTTTTTTATGTTCTCATATCGTTCAAGATCAGCCCGTGCAACAGAAATAACTCTTTCATGCTCCAACTCCTTTGTATACAATTCCTCAACTTCCTGATAATGCTCATGCAGCTGTTTCTGAAACGAAGCAAGTGCTGCCCGACATTCCTGTTCATGATGATACACTAATTGCACTGATAACTCCTCAACATATTTAATAAGAGACTCAGATTCGCTTCTCACCCGTGCAAGCTGTCGCTGTTTATCACTAATCCGTTCCCGCACTGCCTGCAACCCTGTCTTTAAGGTCAGTAACTTCTTTCGCTCTTCCTCAAGGAAAGCGAGTTCTCCTTTCTTTTTTCTCAATTCCTTAGATTTTTTCGCCATCAAAGGACTCTGCTCTCTCAAAGCCAAGATCTCGCGCTCTAACTCAGGTACCGACTTCTTCATCTCAGCAATTCTTCGCTGCACTTCTGCCTTCCGATTTTCATACCCCTCTTTTCGAACACGCTGTCCTTCCAGCTCTGCTCGCAAATTAGTAAGATCCTCACGCAAACGACTCTGCTCCAAACCAGTAGCCTGCTGGATATGCCGATTAATCTGCTGAATCTTTTCACTCAAGAGATCAGTACTCTCCTGCATCCGAACAACACTCGCATGTTTCTTATCGCGCAGTTCAATCTTCTCCTCAATCGCTCTCATAATTGAAGCAACATCTTTCTTCTTCTCATCTAATTTCTTCCGGATAAGAGAAGCCCGCAATCGTTTACTCATCAGCTGCAATTCCTGATAGCGCTGTGCCTGCGCCCGCTCTCGTTCAAGATTATTTAGATAGGCTGTTCGTTCTCTCAAAATAGTCCCAATCTCCTTCAACCGCGCGTCAGTCTTCTCTAATTCCTTCAGCGACTTCTCCTTCCGTGACTCATAAACAGAAATCCCTGCAACCTCCTCAATAATCTTCCGTCGCTCCTCAGGATGTATCCTCACAATACTCTGTATCTGTCCCTGCAAGATAATATTAAATCCATAAGGATCGATCCCTGCCTGAGCAAGCGTCTCAATGAGCTCGTTCCGCGTCTTCGTATCTCCATTAATCTTATAAATCCCCTGTCCATTCCTTCGAACAATTCGGGTAAGAACAACCTCATTTCTATCAATTGCAAATGTTCTATCAGTATTATCAAAAACAAGCTCAACCATCGCCTCATGCGCAGGTTTCACATACTTCGACCCCATAAAAATAAGATGGCTCGACTTCTCAGCCCTCATAGACTTCGCAGAAAGTCTCCCAAGCACAAAACAAATCGCATCAGAAACATTACTCTTCCCAGCTCCATTAGGACCAATAAAAACATTAATAGCAACATCAAGCGGAATCTCAGTCCGCTTCGCAAAACTCTTAAACCCCTGCATCACCAGCCTTTTAATATAAGCCATCACCCAATTGAGCGACAACACTATTTAAAACTTCAGACGTAACATTCCTCGAAAAAAGATATGAGAAAAATAAAAAAAGAAAAAAAGAGTTAAACAAAAAGTTAGTAATAACTCTCGCTAAATTCTTCTGATTTCTCAGGCTTTCGTGTCAGCAACACAATCAACACAACGAGCAAGACAACAAAGATTATAGCAAGTATAACGGTTAAGAGAAGGGTCGTATTCATGACTCCACTCGGTCCGCTAACACCCGCAACGCTCTTCGCATCTTGTACTTTCGCAGTGTAGCTCTTGGTACTGAGAATCTTTCCGTCAGAGGTCACATCAATGCTAAAGCTATAGGTCCCAATTTCAGGGGAGCTAGCTTCAACCATGACGGTCCGGCTCGATCCAGCAGGAACAACGACAACAGGCTCGTCCAAAACAACCGATAACTCACTAGGCGCTTTTACCAATAGTTCATAAACACCGATTGTATTGCCCTTGTTCACTACAGTCAAGGTAAATTCACCCATATCACCAACACGGAAGGTTCTACTCGCTATCGGCGCAAGAACCAACGTCTCTGCTTCACTACCGCGAATCATCACACGCTTCTGCAGTGTAGCAACAGCATCCTCATTAAAGGCCTCAAGTTCTACATCGTAGATACCAGCAGGCGCGTCACTTGGAATTCGTAGGTACATCCGACGCTCAACAGCATCTTCCTTGTCCGGCACATTGCCGCCTTGGTCAACAGGTGATAAATCCCCAAAGTACGCTCGCGTCTCCAAATCAAGTTCAGGAATTCTAACAACGAGGAATGTATCCTCTGCAAAATGCCTCCCCCGATTCTTAAGAACCACATCTACAACGAGTGGTTCACCAGCAGCAACCTTCGGATCCATCGTAGCGCTAAGAATCTCAACAAGATAAGACTCCCGCTGAACACTAAAGTCAATTGTTTTCTCATCCGCAGTTCCATCGCGTTTACTCTCAACCACAATCTCGAGCTTTCGATCATCATCGAGGCGCTCATCCAGGTCAAAAGGCATACCAAGAGAAACAACACGAGTATACGTCTTACCAGCAATTACATCAAATCGCTCTGATACAACTGAGTTTTCCCGCTCGCCTGAGATCCAAGCCTTCACTCTGACATCTTCAGCATTACCACTCGCCTTGAAAACAACAAGAACAGGAATGCGCTGTCCAGCAAAGTTCGCAAAAGTAACTCCGCCAGCAAGTGCATCAACACCGTTCACTTCAACAGCAGTGATATCACCAAAAGCATGGGCGCTGCCAGCACTCATCAACACGAGTGCAAGACTCGCAACCAGAAAACCAAAAAGGTTTTTCAATGTCATATTCTCCGCTTGTCTGTACATAGTTTAGTTAGCTTTACTATAAACTAGCTATTTATAAACTTTTTGGTGACAACATAATAACACAACTAGGAAGTTACAATAATGTTTAAATAGGTATACCACAGTATACCTCTATGGTAACACGCGACACAGCGAAAATAACGACGATAAAAATCAATCGAGAAACAAAAGAACGAATCGAAAAGCTCCGTACGCACCGTCGCGAGAGCTACGATGAAATAATCCGACATATACTCTCCATCCTCAACCTCTGCGTTGTAAATCCAGAAAGAGCACGAATACAGCTCCTCTCCCTTGAGAAGAAAAAGAAAAAAGAACACCGGCATGCACTGCTCGACCAAGAAAACAAAACCAAACAAAGACCTACAACAATTGCAACATTCCAGAAGCCGTACAGATACTAAGTAAAATCATCTCATCGCCTCGTACAACGCAAGCCCAATAACACTATCCTCTACCATTGAAGGCGATTCATTAATAACCCGAATCGTCCTATCGCGAGGCAGGTTCTCTAACAGCTCTTTCCACTCTCTCTTTTCAGTTACTCTATGGCTCTTCTCTCCCTTCTCTCCATAAATAATCCCAGAAAAATGCACGTGCCACTCTTTCTGCGGAAATAATCTCTTCACTTTCTCATAATCAACTCGTTTATCCCTAGCAAGTATATGCGCAAAATCGATACAAAACGAACACCCTGTATCTAGAACAAGCCGACTAATCTCTTCCACACTACCAAATACATTTACTTTCCCCATTGTCTCAGGTGCAATCTCAATTCGCAACCTTCTTGCTCGTATATCTTTCATTATTTGAAAGATCCCATCCCGAATCGTAGTATAACTCTCCTCCTTATCCTTCCCATAATATCCCGGATGAAAAACAACAACACTCGCCCCAAGTTCCTCTCCAATCTCACAGCACGCCAAAATCCTCCTCCTAGTCGCTTCCCGCTTCCCCACATCCTCAGAATTCAAATTAACAAAATAAGGTGCATGAATACTTAGCGCAATCCCCAAAGCACGCGCCTTCTCCCCAATTATAACAGCATCTCGCTTATTCATATAAACACTATACGTAAACGCAACCTCGCATGCAGTCAACCCAAGGCGATGATATTCCGCAAGCGTTTCCTCAGCATCCTTCACGCCCCCAAGCCCCGCAGGTCCAAAACGAATAGAGCCCTTACCCATCCTAACACAAATACGACACGATTTTTATTCTTTGTTATCAATGAATAAGTTTAGTGATTAGACAACACAATCTCAAATAGATACTTTTTTATAGTTATTTAAGGTATTTTAAATATGAGAAGAGAAATAAGTAATTGGTGGGAACAAGCCAAGAGAGATCTGGTAAGCGCAGAAAATAGCATGAAGAGTGGAGACTTCTATTTATGTGCTTTTATGTGCCAACAAGCTGTTGAAAAAGGTTTAAAAGCTTTTTTGATGATTAAAACTAGAATTAGAGTGTTTGGTACACATTCCCTTGTAGAGTTAGGTAAAAAAGCAAGCATTAATGAGGATCTAATTAAAGATCTAAGAAAACTCTCTCCAGAGTATACAATTTCTAGGTATCCAGATTTAACAGAAAGCTTACCATATGAGAATTATGATATTGAAATTGCGAAAGAGCAACTTGAAAGAGCAAGGAGGGTTTTTAAATGGTTAAATATACAAATGAAAGAATGAAGAAAGATTTAAGAAAATTTTTGAATAAATTAAAAAAATATTACAATATCAAAAGGGCGATAATTTTTGGAAGCCGTGCCAGAGGAGATTATTTTTTAGACTCTGATGTCGATTTAATTTTAATTTCTGAAGATTTTAAAAACTTTAGTTTTACAGACAGGATTGGGAATATTATTGAACTGTGGGATTCAGGTGTTGATTTAGAGGTGATTTGTTACACTCCAGAAGAATTTGAAAAAAAGAAAAAGCAGATTGGAATTGTTAAAACAGCTGTTGAGGAAGGCATAGAATTTGCATGAGATCAACTCAGTTAGCCGTTGGATGCTTCCTTTAATTTCAAAATATCAAATTTCTCCTGCTCTTGTTGCAATCTTTCTATATGCTTCAATATCTTTTACAGGCAGTAAATAACCATCCACATATCTCATAATTTATTGTAAGAACACCAGTTTATGAATGTGTGGAAAAAATGCGGTGTTAATTATCTAGAGTCATACAACACAGCACAAAAGACGTAAGATTTAAATAATAATTATACGTGTATAACTTATGGAACAGATAAATGCTAAAGTAAAGAAATGGGGAAATTCATTAGGAATAGTCTTACCTAAAACACTAGTCGATAATCAACAGCTCAAAGAAGGAACAGAAATAGAGATCTTAGTTCAAGCAAAAAATAAAACGAAAGTAAAAGATGTTTTTGGAATTTTGAAAGGAAAAATAAAAAGAGATACTAAAAGCTTACTAAAAGAGGTTGACAGAGATTTTGAAGGATAATGACCGGATATTATTTTGATACCTACGCAATAATTGAGCTTCTGAAAGGAAACCCTCTTTATGAATTTACTAATGAGGAAGCAATAATCACAAGCACTATGAATCTTGCAGAACTTTATTATTCATTGTTGCTTGAAAAAGGAAAAGATAATGTGGATTCTATTTTAAATAAATTAAATCTTGAGTTTTTAGAAATAACTCCAAAAGTTGCAAGAGCCTCCTCTTATTTTAGATATAATCACAAAAAGGCTAAACTCTCTTATATTGATTGTGTCGGTTATACCTTAGCAAAAGAGAATAAACTTCTTTTCTTGACAGGAGATAAAGAGTTTGAGAAGCTTGAGAATGTCAGGTTCATAAAGTAGGGACAGAAGGCTTTATAAACTGAGATATAGTCAAAAAAATATGGAAAGAAAAAACACAACCAAAATAGAAGAACTATTAGAAATAGTCAGACAAAGAGGAGAACAATACGATCCTCAAACCTTCCAAAAGAAAACAAAACAATTTCTGAGAAGAATAACACCTCAGATAAAAGCAGAGAAAACCGAAGTACCTGGTTTTGCAGAAAGTGAAAGAATAATTAGAAAATACATTAGTAAAATAGATAATTTAAATGCAGATGAGTTAATCGATCTCGGAGGGCGTATTTGTAACCTTGAGTATAATATAACGAGAAATGATAAGTTATTGGAAGGACTCGGTATAGTTGCAGTCGGAAGAGCACTCGTACTAGACCCTGAATCAGTAATGGTGTACGCAACAATAGCAGAGATTACTAAACTAACCTCGCCAGAACTACCTAAAAACATCCCAGAAGAATTATATAAAAAAGCACTCATATACGTACAGCTAGACAGAAATTGAAAGAAAAACTAGCAAGATCACATCAAAAATGAATATGAGTTATAACCCGAACAAGTGAGCCATCTTTATCTTGGACAACATCGAATTCAGCCTTGAGATTTCTATTTCTTACTCTATCCCTAAACCCGCCAATTGGTACTATCTGACTAGAGATCGCACGATCATCTGGGAAAACGACTGCATTAGAGACACTCTGAAAAGCTTTTTCAACAATTTCATTAATCTGCTCTTCGGTAAATACAGAGGTAATTGGAGGCGTGGTACCAGGAGCTACAAGTCCCAGCTTATGCCGTGCATAAAACCAATCAAAAGTTTTTGTGTCAACATGAAGAAGATCATCACCTGACTGAAGAGACTTATAAGAAAAAGGATCTTTTGCATTATTAAGCATCCAGAAAGTCTTATGCTGACTCCCGCCATAAAAGAGGACTGCACCATCGCCAAAAGTCGGTAGGTCTACTAACTCAAGATTACCATTCAGACCAACATTAAAATACCGTTCAGGACCAACTAAACCTTCCTTTCCCGGAAGCGCACCCTGACATAGATTATGCACTAAAATATCTTCAGCAAAATAAGTATGAGTCTCTTCAACTTCAAAATTATAAACACTAAAATTACCATAATACCAATTTATACTAAATACCACAACATCTCTATCAGAAGAATCGCGTAAAACATCTCCTATCCCAACGTCCTTTGCCCTCAACCACTCTCCATTAACAAATAATCTATGTTCAGGAGTAATATTAAACAAACCATTTATCTCAATCAATACATCTGAAGTTCTATTAAATAATAGAACAATCGACTTATTAATGTGAACTCCTCTTTCAGAATCAAAGGAAGAGACATTATAACCAATAACAAGATTCTCAATATTCATAGTACTACGATTGTCAAGCAAGATTCCAGTCCCTGCAGGAAAACATACTCCGTTAGGATCAACAAAAGAGGGAGGAACACCACCCTGAATAAGATCAGGGTATCTAA
>CAYPUL010000026.1:6209-10363 GCA_964413975.1 Candidatus Woesearchaeota archaeon | reverse complement strand
TAATCTTTTCTGCTCCAGCAGTAACTGTTGCTGACAACTTAAAGTTCGTTTCATCAGCATCTGTTACAGCGATAGTAATGCCATTAATCTTCTTAGAGTTATTTTCATCTACAGTACCTGTCTCACTTGCTCCATCTGCATTCGTAACTTTTATTGTTGCGGCAGTGTCAGATGAAGACACTAATTCCACAGTGTATGCCTTTCCACCTACAGTTACATCTGCTGTTGGCTCATCACTAGTAAGACCAACTTTTTCTGCACTCTTCAACAAAACAAGCTCCGCATCAGTTGTCGCAGCTGATACTGTGTATTTCTTACCAAAGATCGTTAAAGTTTGCCCCTTTGAGTTAGCATGAGTAAGGTTTACTGCCTTGTTAAAGGTAATTGTTGCATTGTAGATGTAGTTTGCAGCAGTTGTACTTAATGACAAGCCATATTCAGGGTCAGTTGATGTTGTTGGCTGTTTTGCAAAGATTAGTTGCGGATTAAAGCCAACAGAAATTGTTTGTGTATAAGTTGCATCGACATTACCTGAAAATGTACCCTCTGCTAAGACTGTTGGAAGTTCTGTCTTTGTGAAGACACTTTTGATTGTATTTAACGAGTCGTTTATATAGAACTTTGTTGAACTCGAAAATACAGGAGTTGCTTCTCCACTGATCGTAGCAGTCGATGTCGTTGTCGTTGTTCCAGTTGCTGTCTGCCGTGCGAGATGCGATTGAAGGTTTACTGATATGTCTGTTACAGCAACAAGATCTGTTGGTGCTGCAGTTGTACCATACATAACCGCGACATTCGCATTACCGCCTTGCACGAATGGTGCAGGGTAGTTCGCTGCGGCAGCGAGTGCAATTGTAGAACTCAGCATTGCTGTGCTTGCTAAAACACTTGCAACCTTTCGAAATGCGTACATCTTTTTTATTTCCTCCTTTCAGTTATCTCCTTGGCAGTCCCGCAGGACATCCTCGTGGAGGAGGTTGCATTATAATGGCAACCCGCCAGAGTAGTATTCATCAACTACTCGCTCTTTGCGTAGAGTTATAAGGAAAACAGGGAGATGCTTTAAAAAGATTTCGCTCTTTTTCAATACTCCCGAGAGAATACCAAAGAAATAACTATTTTTATATATAAACCTTATGGTATTACTTATAAGTGTAATCTCTACGGAGGAAAGATTATTTTGAAGGAAATTTTCCGCAGCATATATAGGGCTAACAGAAACATATAAATAGTAAATATATTATTAATATATGATAATATTCAGACCATATATTGACTCATGGCAGAAAGAAGTAAGACGAGAGAGATCACAATTACCGACGAGGGCGGAGCATTTAACCTCTGGAAGCGCTTTACGAGAGCAGAAGAGGCTTATGATTTTGAGAGCCTTGCATTGTTGAGAAGGATTCTCAGTAATGAACGAACACGCCTCCTGCATGTTCTGAAGACAAAGAATCCAAGATCAATCTATGAGGCTGCGAAATTACTCGGGAGAGACTTTAAATCAGTAAATGGAGATGTCAAATTACTAGAAAAATTCGGTTTTATTGATGTGATTGCTGAAAAAACCGGGAAACGAGAAAGGCTCAAACCTATCTTAGCAATCGACTCAATGCATATCAACCTCAAATTTTAAGGCGTATAGCAGATCTCAACTCTCATTGCTATCTGATTAGGAAGCGGTTTATCTGCGCCAACCCGTGAAGATCCACACACTCCCTTTCGAATCTCAACGAGATTCTCCATTTCTTGATTGATCAATACCACATATCCCTTGGTTGGTCTATCAGGCCCATATTGCCAGCTTGTTTCCATTACTGTGGTTATCGTATCTTCAAGAATCATGCAAGCTGTTTTTCCTGAAGAACAAAGAGCCGCTTTCGTGCATTTATCCACAAGCTCTGCAATACTATAATACCTTCCTTCATAAGGACTGCAAGACGTTGTATACTCACTTAGTGCATCTAAAAATTGAGAGACATCACTACTCTTCGTTAGTTCCTCTGGACTTTCTCTCCTTATATAAACGCCAAGGAGAATAAGAAAGAAAATTGCAATAATAATCACTATAAGAACAAAGCCTACTATCTCTTCCTGCGCCCGATTATTGTTTAAAGTTCGGTTATTCATTACTAAGTCCTGAGGCATGGATTCTCCCTATTTCATAACTAAAATAGCCTCCCTCATTAGGAACATAGCGAACAAGCGTTACAAAAGCATCCGATGTCTTCCCAAAATCCTCAGTTTTTTTGATGATAGTAATCCTATTGCAGTCAGGATAATTTGCTCGAGTACACTCAACGTTCGTGCCCTGAGGCACAATACGTTCTACCATAAGATAATCAAGATTCCAGAAATTTCTATAAGATGATGCTGTTTTTATCATAAGAAGCTTATCAAGGTCAACACAAGCCGAGCAGTCCGAGTCTGAAGTAAAGGAGAATTCAGGGGTTCCTGCGAATTTTCTCACAATCTCCCGCGCTTCCTGTTGTTTGAGAACATCTGCTTTTTTTTGAATATTCGGTAACCATATAGAAAGGTAGATAAGTGCTGTCAAGGCAAAAAGTATCATAACTGCTATAAGAACAAATGACATCTGTTGAATCTTGAGTTGGGCTTTTTTAGAAAAGCTTGCAGATAAGACGGTCATTTTTCTCTCTCACCTCCAGTGCTTTTGAGTTGATTGTTGTTTTAAGATCTTCTGATGACGTAACCGCAAGAGCTGCTTGAGCATATGAGCTCAGTATTGGTTGTAAAATAGGAGAAGTGCATCCTTGAGAAGTTAAGAATAAAGATTTTTGCTCATAAAGGAGCGCAAGAGAAGCAGCTCGTTTCATAATACGTTTTATCTGGCATTCATAGACATCAGGATCTGAGAATATCGCAGCATACAAGAGCGCATACTTATTGTTTCTGTCTAAAGAATCTACATAGTAGAGTGTTTTTCCCTCTTTTTTAACTGTCTTTGCATTTTCTGAGACATCAATATCACATCCAGTATCTAAGAAGCAAACTTTTTTTGCAGAGGGATCACACCCTGCAATTCCAGCAGCCATTTTTAAGTTTTTGACAATTGCTCCAGAGGTAACTTCATTTATTTCTTCTTTTATTTCATCAGGCGGGTCAACAAAACAATAAGATTCTCGATCAGACCAGAGTACAATGCTGTCTACTACTTTAAAAGGAAAGAGAAACGGTTTGGAAAAGGTGTAAAACTCTTTGTTTCCCTCACTCTCTCCCGAGGAAAAAAGGTATTTGTTATAGAAACTACTCTCAACTCCTGTTTCAGTGCGCCATTCTCTCCCAACACCTGATCTAGTCTGGACAGCTATCTTCTGTATCCCGAATGTCCCTTCTTCCTCACATCGGTTAATAATTCTCGTTGGATCCGGAACACGAATTGTTGCACCGCGAAGTGCTTCAAGATTTGTCTCCAAGGGAGTAAGAAGAATACCAAACTCTCTTCCACGAACCGATTCTCCTTGGAAACGCTGGACATCAATAAGTCTTGTTGTCGCATATATTGCTAAAAAAATAATTACCGCCCCTGCAATTATTGCGAAGAACCAAGCGAAACTAAATTCATAACCTTTTCTATTCATACTAAGTTTTTGACAGAGTCACTAACGCATCACTTACCTCTTTTTTGAGTGCGACCTTACTAGTTCCTTCTCCTCCTTGCACACAGAAAAAGCGATTTGTTTGTATATGCTCAAGAACAAAAGCTGCAAGCTCACCATCACACGCTTTATTCGGAGGTAAGAGAAAAAGATTGCTCTTTGGTTCGTATGAATAAGACTTTAATTCTTGCTGCTTATTCCGATCATCAGTTGTCTCTGGTTGTTGAGTCAGGGTACCAAAACACACAGCGTCAATATCACTCTCCCTGAGTCTTGCATTGAGCGGCGCGTTATATATACTAGAAGTCCAAGCTTCACCAATCTCTTTCTGTAAGGCATCATAAAACAAACCTATCTGGGTACAGGTATTGAGGTTTAGGAAGTAGATAATAGCATAGACCGCGACCCCTATGATTGCAATAATCACAATAATCGAGAAGATGACACCAAATGACATGCCAAAGACACCCTCACCTCTTTTATCTAGACTCATTGTTGTTACAAGAAGAAAGAGATATTAAATGTTTTGTTATA
>CAYPUL010000026.1:0-6109 GCA_964413975.1 Candidatus Woesearchaeota archaeon | reverse complement strand
GAGACTCTCTTGAGTTTTATCACTGAGGAAGAAAGTTCAAAGGCAGCTCGTACTTCATTTAACAATTTTCGATCAATAGCAAGAATAAATTTCTCCCTTCCCTGGTTAGCTTCGACAAAGAGCGGTGCTGCTTTCGCCCATCCGAGAATACCAATGTAGTCTAGAATAGCAGTTTCTATCTCTTTCCTCGATGTTGCTTCTAAGAGAAGATATCGCCGATTTATCTGTTGTGAGGGTTTGAGTTTGAGAATCATGTTAAGCAAGGAGACTCTGGTTTAAGATTTCATTAACACTCTGTTTTATCGCATTGCTCTCAAGCGCAAAGCCAAGACTCTCTGCACCACCGATCTTGAAGTTGTTCATGCCAACAACTCTTCCAGTAGTATCAATGAGTGGTCCGCCAGAGTTACCCGGATTAAGCGAGACATCAGTCTGGATATATTCAGAAAGATCATTCGGACCACGTCGTTTCAATGCAGAAATGATCCCCTCAGTAACAGTAGATGATAATCCTAGTGGATTACCGATCGCAATAACCTTTCTCCCAACTTGTAATTGATCTGAATCTGCAAGATCTAGCGATCCAAACGAGCCATCGATCTTAAGGAGCGCAAGGTCACGAACCTCATCCCCACCAAGATATTCAGCCGGATAACGTTTTCGGTCATAAGTAAGAACAAGAACATTGTCTTCATTACCTGCAATAACATGATAATTGGTAACAACAAAACCAGAGGGATTGACAAGAAAGCCTGATCCGACCGAGCGGAATGTCGAAACAGTAACAACGCTTTTTATCACGTCTTGGACAATCCCAGAAAAGTCTTCTTGTGAGGATTTTATGAGACTTAATTCTTGTTGAATATTCTCTTGCTGTTGCGCAAGGAGACGTGAAATCTCGCCGAAATTCTCTTGATAGAATGCATCGTATTTTTTCATGAGCATATTAGTATATTCTTTTGATTCTCCTTTCGTTTGTTGAATCCTATTATTCAGTTGAACATCCAATCGAGTTAATTGTACCATAAGAACAATAAACGAGGTTATTTGTAAAATTCCAACGACAATAACAAGTATATAGAGTATATTTCTATGCTTTTTATGATCAACCATAGTAAATGTTCGTGATGAGGATATTTATAGTTTGTGAAAAAGCTATTTAAACTTGCTTTTTCTTGTTTCTAGATGAAGATACATGCGATTGGCGGTTATAACGAGGTTGGAAAGAACATGACTGCCTTGGAGATTGACGAAGACGTACTCCTCTTTGATTCTGGTCTGTTTCTCCCTGCGATTGTTGGTGTAGAAGAAAAGGAAAGGATACCAACAGAGCGAGGAATGAGAGCATTAGGAGCTCTCCCCGACGATATCTATCTAGATAAAAAAGGATTACGGGAGAAGGTCAGAGCCCTGTTGATCTCACACGCACATTTAGATCATGTCGGAGCACTCCCCTACAATGCATATCGGTACAAGGCTGATATCTTAGGAACACCATTTACCATAGAGGTGTTAAAAGCTTTAATGCAAGATAATGGACAGCGATTGCCAAATAGAATTGTCCCTGTGAATGTGAACGGATCAAAGATTATCAAGGGGAAAAGTGATAGGTATAGAGTAGAATTTATAGCAATGACGCACTCAACGATACAGAGCACCGTTGTCGCGGTCCATACAAAAAAAGGAATTGTGTTGTACGCAAATGATTACAAGTTAGATAACACACCGACAATGGGAGAACCGCCGAATTATCGACGTCTGAGGGAGCTGTCAAAGATCGGTATTGCTGCGCTTATTGTCGACTGTTTATACGCTCCAGACGATCGGAAGACACCTTCTGAGAAGATCGCACGGGGTTTGTTGGAGGATGTTTTATTTACAACAGAGAATCGTCACTCAGGTATTATCGTGACAACCTTCTCGTCACACATAGCTCGTCTAAAGACAATTAGCGAGTTTGGAAGACGCTTAAATAGACAGGTTATATTTCTCGGAAGGAGCTTAGGGAGATACGTTACTGCAGCAAAAAACGTCGGACAGGCCGCTTTCATGAGGGAAGTAAAGCTATACTCCTATCGAAGACAAGTAGAGAAAATCTTGAGAACAGTACAGAGAATGAAGCACCGATATTTAGTTGTCTGTACCGGACATCAAGGAGAACCAGGATCAATCCTTGATAGAATCGCGCGACAACAACTCCCGCTAAGGTTAGGGAAAAACGATCATGTTATCTTTTCTTCAAAGACAATTCCAACGCCGGTCAATGAGACAAATCGCGCCGATCTTGAACGTCGTTTGCGAAAAGTTCATGTGCGAATCTTTGATAATGTCCATACGAGCGGCCATGGCGGGAGAGAAGACTTGCGCGATTTAATCATGCTCACAAATCCTCGCTGTGTAATCCCATCACACGGTGATTTAAAAAAGACGACTGCAGGAGCCGAGCTTGCGTGTGAGATGGGGTATGTTTTAAATAAGAGTGTCTACTTAATGCATAATGGTAAATCGATTGAGATCTGAGGTGTAGATGAAAGAGGAACTTGCGTCTGGATTGAAGAACGCAATTGAGCGAGGCGCTTCGCTGGAGCAGGCGATACAAAGTTTCTTGAACGCAGGATATAATCCTACAGAAGTTAGTGAAGCTGCTCGTCTCATCTCAAGTGGAGCAACCAATATTCTCTACGGATCGAGAAAAGAAGATAGTTCTGTAAAAAAGATTGATGAGCAACCGAAGAGCGAGGAGAAAAAACAGCTCCAGCAGCCAGCAGTACAAAAGCCTTCACAACCAGCAATACAACACTCTCCTCAGCAAAATACAGAAGAAAAGCCAAAAAAAAGCAAGATTGGATTAATCATCATAGTTATCACCCTCCTTGCTTTGTTTGCAGGTGTGCTCATCTATTTACTCTATAGATTATCAAAAGGAGCATAAATGAAAAGCCGCGCTTTTCTGAAAATCCTTTCCCAAGCTTTTTATGATGGTATTAATCATCCCTTGATTCTAGTCCCAAGTGTTGTGTTGTGGACATTCCTCATACTCATCTCAAAAATTTCACTGAAAGTCACTCGTTTAATAGAGAATCCAGTTAGCATCCACGCATGGTTCATCATTGTTTCATTCGCGACAGTGTTCATTATTAGCCTTATAGCAGCAGGTTTGATTGGAATCTCAGAAAGTATTATTCGTCAGAGAAAGGCGTCAGTTTCTCAATTCTTAACATACACTCGTAAGTTTGGATTAAGAAATTTTGTTGTGTTTATCATGCTAACAATCGCAGGAGTTCCAGTCTGGGCTGTTGCACACTATGGGGCATTTTTCCTTGGGAAGTCTTTTAATCTAGGACTCTCGAGTGCACAGACTTTATTCATTCTCCTATATTTTCTAGGGATTGCAGGATTCTTGATCTTTTTTATATTCGCAAGTTTTTATCTTGTTATTGAAAACACTAGTTTAAAAAAGAGTTTTGTGCTTTCTTGGCGACTCGTGAGCCGCGAGTATCCGCTCGTTTTATCAACGACTATCATATTTTCTATTCTTCTCTTTTTCATTGATAAAATTCAAGGACTAGGAGGAGATCTTATCCTATACGGCATTCTTGTCCCTATCGTTTCTCTTTTCTTAACGAGATTTGTCATCTCCTGTCAAAGAGAAACTGTTGATTAATTCATCTTCAGAAACGAACCAAAGCATTTAAAAAACCCTTTTTCCAATTGAGGTCATGATAATCCCGATTCGTTGTTTCGGATGCGGTAAACCAATTGGTCATCTCTGGGAAGACTACAAAAAGCGCATTGATGCCGGCGAAGAAGCAGGCAAAGTACTAACAGAGTTAGGACTTGAACGTTACTGCTGCCGCGCGCAACTCCTAGGTCACGCAGACATGCTTCCTGAGATTGCAAAGTTCAAGAAAGCATAGCGATTCTAAATCTCCTATAAGCTGAAACTCTTCAGTAGTAATAATAGAAAGGTTTATATAACAGCCCCAATCACCATCAGGATGGAAAACACATACTGGGCAGGTTATATCCTAGAGAAATTATCAGGTGGAGGATTACACCTAGATATAAGCTATCCAGACTCTCCAATAGCAAATGGAAAATCGAAAGATATCAAACTTGTCTCAATCAATGATCTTCTTAAACATAACCGCTTTCTCTACTTTCTAGACGAAACACAAAAGCGATCTCGCGCTGCCTCAATGCTTGATGAAATCAACGACAAATATCTAGGTCCAACAACTAATATAAGTGTATTCTCAGCAGATCAGACCACAAGAGATCCGTCCAATCCTAATAATTATTTCGAGCTATTGTTGGGGGGTCAAGTTATTCTCCTTCCACATAGAGACCCAAGCATCATAGAATCTTATAGAACCTATACAATGCTTAGTTTCTCACTGAACAACCAACGAGAACATGTCACTATTGACACAAACATAGGGAAGGATTTTGTAAACCTACGAGATATCTGTTTGCATTCCAAAGACGAAACTGCCGATCCTAGAATAGAAATCGAAGCACGCTGCTTCGGAGGATCTCATATTCCTCAACCAGACGAAACACTAGAAGATATCTTAGAAGAAGAAAACCGCCTTAGTCCAGAAGAACACATTGATAGAATCATTCCAGTAATTCTATCTGCATATAAATCAATCGTAGCAAAACCGCGGAAGAATTAAAACAAATCTAAGCCTTTGCTTTTAACTCAATACATACACCAGCAGCAACTGTCGCGCCAGCATCTCGAATAGCAAATCGTGCCATATGCGGATTCTTCGCCTGCGTCTCTAATACAAGGTTCCCAATTGGCTTTATACGTACCTTAGCAACATCTCCGTTCTTTAAGAAATCAGGATTGCTCTCCTTCTTCCCGTCAACAGATGTTTTCTCAATAAGCTCAATAAACTGACAAGGTACTTGGGCTGTGTGTACATGAAAAACCGGCGTATAACCCTTCGCAATTACTGTAGGGTGTGAAATAACAGCTATCTGTGCAACAAATTCCTCAACAACACTTGGAAGATTATTAGCATCACAAATAACATCACCACGAGCAATATCCTTTTTACCAACTCCTCTGAGGTTAATACCAACATTATCACCTGGTTCTGCTTGCGGCAACTGCTCATGGTGCATCTCGATCGTCTTTACTTCTCCCTGAATACCTTTTCCTGTTCTACCAGGTAAAACCATAATCTTCTGTCCTGGTTTCATAACACCAGTCTCTATCTTTCCAACAGGAACAGTACCAATACCAGTAATCTCATAAACATCTTGAATTGGCATACGCAATGGTAAATTTGTTGGTTTCTCAGGCAACTTGAAATTATCAAACTGCTCAAGCAACGTTGGACCCTTAAACCACGAGAGGTTATCAGACTTCTTAATAAGGTTATCTCCTTTGAATCCAGAAATCGGAATAAATTGTATCTGATCAATCTTATATCCTGCTTCTTTCAACACCTTTGAAACATCACCTTTAACCTTCTCAAATTCTTCTTGCTTATATCCAACAAGATCCATCTTGTTAATAAGAACCGCTATCTCGCCAACACCCATTGTTCTTAAGAGCCACACATGTTCCTTCGTCTGAGGCTGCACTCCAGCACCGGGTCCAGCAGCAACCACAAGAAAGGCGCTATCTGCCTGGCTTGCTCCAGTGATCATGTTCTTAACAAAGTCTCTATGCCCAGGAGCATCAATAATAGTCACCTCATACTTATTAGTAATCAATTTCTCATACGAAAGATCAATAGTAACGCCTCGCTCTCGCTCTTCTTTAAAGCGGTCCATGTAGTACGCAAACTCAAAGCCAATCTTTCCATGCTTCTGAGCTTCCGCTCTAAGTTTTGCCAATTCTGTTTCAGGCAACTTCCCAGACGCGTACATCAAATGTCCTATCGTCGTACTTTTTCCATGGTCAACATGCCCTACAAAGGCCACGTTAATCACTGGTTTTGTCTTTGCCATTGTTCCTCACAACGTGTACCCAATTCTAATTCAGATGCTATTTAAATCTTTCGTAGTTTGTTTGTAAAAATTAGAGCTTGAAGACCTTATACCCTTTACGAACCTTCTGCGCCACCATAATCCCTATCTCATCGCCTTT
>CAYPUL010000025.1:0-10413 GCA_964413975.1 Candidatus Woesearchaeota archaeon | reverse complement strand
TTAAAACTTGATGTAACCAGATCCAAATGGTTTATTAATCTTATTTGTTTGAATGATATATGGGTACTCAGGAGACTTTTGGTATGATTGCGAGTATTGTTTTTGTTCTGAGTATTCTTGTTTTTGTTGATCGTGTCATATTGAGTAGTTATGTTGTGCAGTCTTCTTTACCAAGCGGAAGTTTTGCTTCTTCTTCCCCGCGGATTGAAGGTGTACCTTCTGTTTCAGGAGCAGAGTCGGAATGTGTTTATGATAATGACTGTGATGATGGATTTTTTTGTACTGGTGTTGAGTATTGCGTCAGTGGTAGATGTGAGAACAATCCTTTAGTTGTGAGTGATGATATCTCTTGTACTGTTGACCAGTGTAATGAAGACGAGGATAGTTTTGAATATATTCCAGATTGTGTTGCTGGAGAGTATTGTGATCGTGATGGTGGGTG
This sequence comes from Candidatus Woesearchaeota archaeon, assembly GCA_964413975.1. GTDB lineage: Archaea > Nanobdellota > Nanobdellia > Pacearchaeales > GW2011-AR1 > UBA73. Next base: position 9,971 of record CAYPUL010000025.1, on the reverse strand, counting down.
TGTTCCTCTGCCGACTGTTTCTGATCAGGTTGTTAGTGATGGAGAGTCTGTTGTTACAGAGGATGCTTCTCTTGAGGGAGAAGAATTCGCTGTTCATGGTTTGTCGTCTAGTTGTGTTGAATTGTGGCGGTGTGTTGTTCTTGGTGGTTGTGAGAATGATCGGCAGCGCTATTCGTGTGAGGATCTTTATGAGTGTGGAACAAACTATGCTCGGCCTGCTGGTTTTGTTGCGTGTACTTCTCAGTCTCTTGCTGGTCGCGTAGGACATAGTCCATTTGAGCAGGAGCAGATTTCTTTTGGGCGTGTTATTTTTGTTTTTCTTTTTGTATTTTTGATTGGGAGTAGCGTTGTTGTTTTGATTCTTTTTGTTTTATTGGAACGCGAGAAGCAGCGTGTTGTGCGAACAATTAGTTAGCAGTATCAAATATGATTTTCCTTATTTTTCGAGTAAGCTCTAATGGTTGTTTATGCTGCCAGATATTCCTTCCGACGGCTAAGCCACATGCTCCAGTTTCCATAATCGTGTGAACGTTCTTCAAAAATGTTTTTTCATCGCTCTTTATCCCTCCTGCAACAACAACCTTTGTTTTACCTGCAGCTTTCACTGCCCATCTTAGATCGTTTTGGTTTCCATTCCAGTTTACTTTTACAATATCAGCACCTAGCTCTAAACCAACTCGAGTAGCATATGCTAATAGTTCTCTCGAGGTTCTGTTTCTAATACCTTTTCCTCTTGGATAAACCCAGGCGATTACTGGCAAACCAGCTTCATGCGCTTCGTGTTCAATACGCTCAAACTCAGTCATCATTTCAGTTTCGTGTTCACTTCCAACATAAATTGTGTATCCAACTGCTACTCCTTTTAATGCAACTGCTTCTTTTACACTACATAACTGCCGAGAGATTGGTTCACCCTGAGACAGATTCGTTTTTCCATTTAGTTTTATAATTAATGGTACTTTACTTGCACGAATCTCTTGATGATATTTTTCTATAATACCTTTCTGGAACACTACCGCATTAAATTTTCCGTCTGCAGCAATTTTGATTATTCTTCTAGGATCAACATTTATGTCATTAAAATCGCTTGGACCATGTTCTAAGCCTTGATCATACGCTAGGTATAATGCTCTTCTTCTTTTTAGGATCTTTTTGAGAGAGATATTTTTCATGCTTACCTAGATAACACACATAAGTAAATTTATAAACTTAACTTACTTTTCTTTCGTGTAAAAAAGGTGTGATATGAACGATTTCGAACGTAGAACAAACATGGTTCTCTTTATGAGCACCTATCCTCCTCGAGAGTGTGGCATTGCAACCTTTACTCAAGATCTCGCTGAAGTAATTGATAAACAATTCTCGCCCGTTATAAAAACAAGAGTGATCGCGCTTAACAAGAATGGCACCAATATCTATAACTATCCAAGGAAGGTGATCCTTCAGATAAGCGACACAGACATTAGTGATTTTATTGAACAAGCAAAAAAGATAAACAAAATGAGGAATATAAAACTCGTTTCTATTCAACATGAATTTGGACTATATAGCGGGGAGTATGGTGAATATATCCTTGCCTTTCTCGAGGTTCTTAAAAAATCAGCGATCATAACTTTTCATAGCGTCCTCCCTAATCCGAATAAAAAGCTGAGAACGGTTGTACAAGAGATCGCAAAAAGAGTAAGACATATTATTGTAATGACTGATGCGGCAATTGGGATTCTCCGAGGAGATTATGGCATTACAACACCGATTAGTATTATCCCACATGGCATTCCGAATGTTGCTTTTGAGTCACAGCAAAGAGAAAAAAAGAACCTTGGCTTTCATAATAGAATCGTCCTCTCTTCATTTGGTATGATGAGTAAGAACAAAGGCTATGAGTATGTTATTGAAGCGCTTCCTGAACTTATTAAAAAATTTCCTAATATATTATATCTTATTGTTGGAGAAACCCATCCGATTGTGAGAAAAAAGGAGGGGGAGAAGTATAGGAATATGCTCGAGCGGGAAGTAAAGGAGCGTCATCTTCAAAAACATGTTAAGTTCTATAATAAGTACTTGACTAAAAAAGAGATCATTCAATATCTTAAAGCTACAGATATCTATGTTTGTCCTTCCCTTACTCCCGAACAGATAACATCTGGAACACTCGTGTATGCAATGGGATGTGGCCGCGCAGTTATTGCTACTCCCTTTCTTCATGCGCGGGATATTGTAACTAGAGATAGGGGTAGGCTCGTGTCTTTTGGAAGTGCATTGTCAATCCGGAAGGCAATTGCTGAGTTACTTGGGAGACAGGATACAATTAGAGAGCTCGAGAAGAATGCTTATGCATACACTCGTCCTATGATCTGGCAAAATGTTGGTATCTCTTACACAAAGCTTTTTAGTTCGTCACTTGAGGTTCCGGAGATTTACTTTACTAATATTCCTCATATTAATGTTTCTCACCTTAGAAAACTGACTGACGATTTCGGTATTGTTCAATTCGCAAACTATACTCGTCCTGATGTCAACTCTGGTTATACACTTGACGATAATGCTCGTGCTCTTATTGTATGTGGTGCACTCTATGAGAGATTTAAGAAGAAGAATAAACTTGCGCTTATGAAGACTTACTTGGGTTATATGAGATATGTTAAGCAAGCAGATGGGAGACTTTATAACTACGTTACGAAAACGAAAGTACTTGATAGAGATAGCTGGAGCGAGGAGGCGCATGGGAGGGCATTACGGGCGCTTGGTTATATTGCCTCATTGAAAGGTCTTCCCAGAGATATAAAGCATGAAGCGGAAACACTTTTCGCGGACTCTCTTCCGATTGCATTGACTTTTGAGCATCCACGACCGATCGCTTCAGTTATTGTTGGTCTTTATCATTATAATAAAGAAAAATATGCTGAGGAAAATATTGTTCTTATAAAAAAACTTGCCGATCATCTTGTTGCACAATATGAAAAAAATAGCACAACGACTTGGCGATGGTTTGATCGTGTTATGACTTACTCGAATGCAAAACTCCCTGAATCGTTGTTCTATGCTTATATTGCAACCCAAGACAAAAGATATTTGACAGTTGCAAAAGAATCGTTTGATTTTCTTATTACAAAGACTTTTGATAATAACACCTTTATCCCTATTGGCCAAAATGGTTGGTATAACTCAGAGACAGACCAACGGGCTCTTTTTGATCAGCAGCCTATTGAGGCGGCAGCAATGACGAATGCACTTGTTATTGCCTCTAGGATTTTCCGTAATCAACGATACAGAAAACTTGCCATGACGACATTTAATTGGTTTCTTGGAAAGAACATTGTTAATACTGCGGTTTATAATGTGGAAACAGGCGGCTGTCATGATGGTCTTGGTCAGGAAGTAGTGAATATGAACCAGGGTGCTGAGTCAACTCTTGCTTATCTTATGGCTCGTATTTCTCTTGAAGAACATCTTTAAAGATCATTACAAAAAGGGTTTTATACTCTTTATTCTGTATAGAGAGAATGAGTCAGATACAAGATGCCTATGAGCGAGCGGTTGCTGTTCTTCATTTGTGTGCAACTCCTCATGGATTCCATGCAGCTTATCCTGGTTATAATGCTCTTTGGGCACGCGATGCTGTTATCACATCACTTGGGGCATCACTTCTAGATGATACTTTTCAGGAAACGATTAAACAATCACTGAATACACTCGCTGCTCATCAAAGCGAGCTAGGACAAATCCCTAATGCTATTGATAAATGGAGTGATCAGAAACCACATGTTGACTTTACAACTATAGACTCAACACTCTGGTTTCTTATTGGTCATGCAGTGTACAAAAAACGCTATCATGAAAATTTACTTGAGAGACTTCAGAGAAGAAGCATTACTAGGGCATTACTCTGGCTTTTGTATCAAGACATTTCAGAGGACGGTATGTTCGAACAACTCCCAACCTCAGACTGGCAGGATGCTTTCCCTCATCGCTATGGCCATACTATTAATACCCAAGCACTTGCTTATCATGTTCTTCGGCTTTATCTAAAGAATCGTGTAGCAGAGAGACTACGTCAGGCGACGAATAATAAAGAAGACACAAGACTCTGGAATGGAACTTATTATCTTGCTTGGCGCTGGAAAAACCATAACCGCTACCACGAATTAGGAAAATGGTTTGACTCGCTTGGGAATATTTTAGCTATTATATTTGATCTCGCGGATAGAAAACAGGCGCTAGCAATTCTTCGTTATATTGATCAAGAGAATATAAATAAGCCGTATCCGCTTCGAGCAATTGATCCTCCTATTAGAAAAGGAACTCGCGATTGGCAAGATTATTATCTTGACTGCGATGCACGAACTCCTTATCACTATCTTAATGCCGGTATTTGGCCTTTTATTGGTGGATTCTATATTCTCGCGCTTGTTAAATACAGTTATTTCAAAGAAGCTGCGTACTACTTAGAAAAACTTGCGGAAGCAAACATGAGCGGTGGTGGAAACTTTAGCGAATGGCTTCATGGTACAACAGGAAAACCGAGCAAGGGTGGTAATCAGGCATGGAACGCTGGCATGTATATTTTAGCATATAACTCCTTAAAACAAAAGAGTTGTTTACTATAAACTAATAAAAGTCTAGATAATATTACTATCTGAGGTTTTATGAGAAAGCTGAACAGCTTCAACACGCTCTTTTTTTAACATACTGCTCTTGATTAAATCAACAATATGCTGAGTTCTTTTTACATAATGGAACTGCTCAGATGCATGCGCTGCGGCAGCTTTTCCCATTTGTTCGCGGAGGTGATCGTTTTCTAACAATCTTCTTGTATACATGGCGAGTTGATTAGTGTCTGCTCTATAGGCAAATGTTTTTGGTTCTGGAAACTCAATCTGGCGTTTCTCTTCAAACCCCATCCAAGGATATGCCCACTCGCGTTCTAGCTTAATTTCTGAGGCAACGTTCGCTAGAAATCCTGTTTTTTCATGGATGATTGTATCTCGCGGTCCGCCAGCATTAATAGAAATTACGGGTTTACCACATGCCTGCGCTTCAACTTGGATCATGCCAAAACCCTCGAGGCGTGAAGGTGCTGTGTATATATCACATGCATTTAGCAAAAGCGCCATGAACTCTGGGGAATATTTCCCTTCAAGATATATAATTTTATTTATGTCTAATCCGAGCTCTCGAATTAAACGACGCTCCTCTTTCCCGTGATTCCTTGCTGAGAAACTGTTCCATACTTTGCATACATATTTCCATTTTTGAAAGTGAGGGTTGATTAATGCAAGTGCGCGAAACATTTCTTGCGCGCCTTTACTTGTTGCATCGCCACCAATCGTGAGAATCATTTTTTCATCATCTTCGATACCTAATGTTCTCCGTAGGTCATGTACTGCACTGTCGGACCGCGGATAAAAGACTGATGGATCAAAACCGATATGAGCTACCTGGATGTTTTCTCCAGAAACACCATCTCTTATATACGTTGATTTCACCCACGTACTTGTTACCATTAGTAATGGTAAGCTATTTAGTATCTGATGGTAATTCGCAATCCAACCATCGGCATTGAACCAGGGTACTGCTGCTACGCCATGCTCTAAGGGATCTAAAATCAAGTCAGGGGTATCAGCCCAATATCCGATACCAATTGCGACATCGGGTTTGAATGAACGATAGGCCCACTCTTTTTGTATGTTATCAGCGCGATCACAGACAACAACTTCATGCCCGTTTTCTTTCAGACCTTTCCTTAAATAAACCCCTTGTAAACTCTGTCCATCTGGTTCAGGCGGATGTGGGTAGAGTAACATAATTCTCATTATGCGTGCATAAATGCCTCCTCTTTTCCACAGCTTAATGTTTCAAAGATGTTATTAGAGAATCCGTAGAGATCACGGATAATTTTCAACTTTGTTGTATGTTGTTCATTTGTTAAGGAAACAAACCAGTCTGAATCTTGTTTTGCGATCGGTATTTTTATTGCGGAATCGTGTGCTGCGCTTTCTGTTCCGGGTATATAGGAAAAATAGCATATATTTGTACAATTCAGGACTTTGTGGGAAAACAATTTTTGAACAGCTTTGTGAATCTCTTTATGTCTTCTATGTCCGTACTCACCATTCGCTCCATGGGTGAACACATAATCGTAATGAACATTGTTTAGATAGTTTTGTATATAGTTAATGATCTTGGAGATAGGCAGCGGTTCTAATTTCTCGTCATCTAAATCTCCGATAAGACCCTGCACACCATAAAATTTACATACTTTCATGAATTTCGGCATTCTATCTGGATCATTTTTCCTACAGAGAGAGAATATCTCCCATTTCCAGTCTTTCTTTTGAAGAATCGTTCCTCCCATCCAGATCGTTTCGTCATCAGGATGAGCAACAATACACAATGCTCGCGTCATCGTTCAATATTTTCTTCCTTCATGAAGAAAAAATTCTATTTAAAGTTTGTTATTGTGTTGAATTTGTCGAATAATTAACCAAACCGAAAAATAGTTGAGAGCTAAGTTCCTTACTCTTATGGTAAAAGGGGCAAAAAGAATGAAGTCATAGGGCTGGGAATTGATTTTGAAGAAGGAAGTGGCATCTATGGGATAGATTTTTTTATCTACATAGCTACAAGGAATAAAGTTACGCGAGGTAATGTAAGAGAATTTGCAGAAAAAGCTGGGGGAGAATACCCTTTTACGACACAATTAGTTACAAAAAAAGTTACGCCAGAAAAGTTTAGAAGAAGATTTATCGGCGATAGGAGTTATTCTTTTGTTCTATTTCTTGGAGAAATCAGCCGGACGGAATTACAATTGCTTGAGAGACTTAAAATTTTATCAAGAAATCTTGAGAGTAAGTTTTAACAAAGATGGTTAGTGGGATTTCTGTCTTAAGTTAGCGCTGGCTGCGCGATCAATAATAAAGGTTACGTTGGGATGACGTTGGAGCACACTCGCGGGGACTTGCTTGGTGGCACGCTTGAATGTGGCTGCGACAGCAGCTGCTTTATCTTTTCCGAACGCTAACAAAACAATCTTCCGTGCTGAGAGTATTGTTTCTATGCCTGTGGTTAGCGCATATCGTGGCACGCGCTTAAAAGATCCGAACAACCAGGCATTTGCGTGTCGTGTTTCATTACGCAACATAACCTTTCTGGTACGACTAGAAAAAGAGGACCCTGGCTCATTGAAACCAATGTGCCCATTTATACCTATCCCTAGGATCTGTAAGTCAATACCGCCATATTTTTTTATTCTCTCTTCATATTTCTTGCATTCTAAAATTGGATCTGATGCTTTTCCATCCAAAAAAAAGATATTCTCTTCTCTGATATTTACTTTTCTAAAAAAATATTTCTTAATAAAACGATAATTGCTTTTCTTATCATTCTTATTAAATCCGATATATTCATCTAAATTAAAACATCTTACTCTAGAAAAATTGATTTCACCTCTTTTATAAAGTCCGGATAATTTTTTATATAAAGGGATCATAGTCTTACCTGTTGCTAATCCAAAGGTTGTGTTTTTTTTCTTTTTTATTCTATTGAGAATGAGCTTTGCGGCACATGCTCCACCTTCTTTTTTGTTTTGAACAATGATAACTTTCATCTATTACCCTTTCATTACTGCTAATGGCTTCAGTTTTGCGACTAGACTTCCGATACCGAGCGCGTGAGAGACACGAACAACCTCGTTCACATCCTTGTAGGCTTCTGGTGCTTCTTCAATCATGCCTTTTAGTGATCCTGCTTTGATTATAATGTCTTTTTCTGTGAGTTCTTGTTTTAGATGTTCAGGAGCAATATGTTGTTTTGCGTAACTTCTTGATAGCATTCGGCCAGCTCCATGGGCTGTTGATGCAAACGAGATTTCACGCGCTTTATTTGTTCCGACCAGGACATATGAAAATGTTCCCATACTTCCTGGAATAAAGATCGGGCATCCTACCTTACTATACTCTCTTGGGATTTCTTTTCTTTCTGGTCCGAATGATCGAGTCGCACCCTTTCGATGGACGCACAATATCTTTTTTTTGTTTCCAATTTCGAACTCCTCAAGTTTTGCTATATTATGTGCGATATCGTACACGACTTTTAGTGTTATCTTTGGGAAATACTTCTCGAAACTTTTTCTTACTAGATAGGTGATTACCTGCCGATTGGTAAATGCGAAATTAGCAGCACTTGCCATTGCCTCTTTATAGTCTTTTCCCAAGATAGAATTAATTGGTGCACATGCCAGCTCACGATCTGGCAGATGCGTTGATCCATATTCTTTTTCCATCTTCATAATGTAATCTGATGCAGTTTGATGTCCTAATCCTCGTGAGCCTGTGTGGATCATTACTACAATCTGTTTAACCTCGTTTAATCCAAACGTCTTTGCGACAGGTTCGTCAAAGATTTCCACAATTTCCTGTACCTCCAGGAAGTGATTTCCTGCCCCAATGCTTCCTAGTTGGTCTCTTCCGCGCGCCTTTGCACGTGCAGAGACCTTTATCGCATTCGCTCCTTGAATACAACCTTTATCTTCTATGTGTTCGATATCATCATCAGACGCATAACCTTTTTCTTGCGCCCATTTTAATCCCTTTTCCAAGACTGCGTTAGATTCGGTATCTGAGAGTTTTATTCCTGTTCCTCTTCCGATGCCGGACGCTACATTCTTATAAAGTTCATTTAATACTATCCCGCGTTTTGGTAAGAATTCTTTTTTCGTTATATTCGCTGCAAGCAATCGTACGCCGCAGTTGATATCATATCCTACTGCTCCTGGGGAAATAATTCCGTGCTCTGAATCAAATGCGGCTACTCCCCCTACTGCCATTCCATATCCTTGATGTGCGTCTGGCATTGCGAAAGAATATCTAACAATTCCTGGGAGCTGTGCAACGTTCTTTACTTGTTCAAGCGTCTTGTCTTTTTGGATTGCAGCCATTAGGTTATCTGAGGCGAACACAATTCCAGGAACGAGCATTTTTCCTTCTTGTTCAATCTCCCAAATGTTCTCTGCTTTTTTTATGAGTCCCATTGGAAAAGAAGTGCACTAGAGTTTTTATGTGTTTGTCTTAGACATCTAGGACGACTTGCAACTCCCAGCCTTTCTTCGTTTTTTTAACATACATATCAGCGTAGGTTGCTGCTTTTATTGCGTCTAAACCGTTATATCGAGCGGCAACATCACCGTAGAGTTCAGCAGTTAGATTATTTCCTCGAATAAACACCTCTGCCTTTGCAGTCACGAACTTCTCAACGTCCATTAAATAAATTAGTTCTTCTAAAAACGAATACAACAAATTTTCAATATCTGTGCCACGGACTTCTATCTTTCTTGCTTTTCGTGGGTGTATTTTCTCATCCTTGCTTACATATGCTGCAACAGCAAGTACAGCATTCTCGAATACCTCGTTTAGCGTTTTTCCATATGCCTTGAACTTTATATCTGCCGTGTGCTCTAAAAATTCATATCTCATCATTCTCTTAGGTGCTTGAAATTTAAAAAGATTTATAATATTATCGAACTATGATGAGCAATGAGGGTTGTATTCAATGCGCTTATTTTTCTTGTGCTTTTTAGTATGCTCATGTTTTCTATTTATTTTCTTTGGGTAAATCTTCCCACACCACCGCAAGAGTTTGAGACATTTACCTTGATAGCGAGTGAGAATATCTCGACGAAAAGTTCGCAATTCTATCTTAATATGCGTTATCCAGATAAGATTATCTCTTATTCTTTTAGTGAATCATGCGATCAAAAAAAGAGAACAGATGCGCGAGCAGCTTTTGCACTTCTCCAAGAAAAGACGATTCTTATCTTTGAAGAGTCTTCGAAAGGTCAGATTGAGATTTCGTGTGAGAATATTGCACCTCAACCAAAACAAGAAAATCATTTTGTTGCGGGAGAAGGCGGACCGGTTGAGATTATCAATGTGACACGGTATGCTGTGATCACTTTTGGGAAGATAGCACTCTAC
>CAYPUL010000024.1:0-10449 GCA_964413975.1 Candidatus Woesearchaeota archaeon | reverse complement strand
TGATTACGAAGAAGTAATAAAATATGTACAAATATCACATCTTCTTTGTTCGCGATAACATTCATCTCTGATGGATGATTTGGTGCGTCCCAGGCGAATCGCTCCCCGTTTAACCATGCTTGCCATTTTTTATAATCTTCTTGTACCATTATTCTTACGAGCTAGTTGGTTTTTACTTTTGGTTCTTAGAGGACGTCACGCGCTTATTTAGAAATTATTTATCATAGAAACACAACAAAGATTTTAAAGACCTGCTTATAGAATGAACTATGAGGATAGAGTTTGGTGATCTTAGACTCGGGGAGGAAGCGCGACAACATCTTCTTGATGTGCTTGCTACGAATTGGGCTTCTATGGGGCCAAAGGTAAAAAAATTTGAGGAAGAGTGGAGCAAACTATTTGATTATAAACATAGTGTTGCAATGAGTTCAGGAACTGATGGGAATATTAATAGTTGTCTTGTGCTCTATGATTATGGTGCGCAACGCGGTGATGAGATTATCTTGCCTGCGCTTTCGTTTATCTCGCCTGCGAATGGTGTTCTTGCTGCTGGTTTCAAACCGGTTTTTGTTGATGTTGAGCGTGAGACATTGAATATTAATCCGAAAAAGATCGAGGAGAAGATCACGCCGAAAACAAGAGCAATTATCGCGGTTCACACTATGGGAAAGCCAAGTGATATGTCTGAGATTCTTGAGATTGCGAGAAAAAATAGTCTTGTTGTTATAGAAGACGCTTGTGAGGCGCATGGTGCGCGTTATAATGGGAAATTTGTTGGTCATTGGGGTGATATGGCTATTTTTAGCTACTATGCAGCACATTTGATTTGTTGTGCAGAGGGTGGTATGATATCGACAAATAATGGAGAGATTGCAAAAATTCTAGGATCAACGCGTTCCCATGGAAGAAGGGATGGTTCTCTTTATTTTGATCATGTTCGTCTCGGTTTAAACTCGAAGATGAATGACCTTGAAGCGTCGCTCGGGCTTGAAGGCATTAAAAACTTTTGGGATGTTTTTAATAAACGGAAAGAGAATCTTTATTACTTGTTGAAGAAGGTTGCTGATCTTGAACGATTTGCATACTTTAATAGCGAAAATGATTATGAGATAGTTTCGCCGCATGCGTTTTCAGTTACGCTTAAAGATCCGCGATACAATTGTTCTGCTTTCGCTGATTTTCTCAGTGCAAGGTCGATCAATCAGAAACGAAATTTCGGGAGTATTCCGACACAACATCGCGCATTTGCTTTTCTAGGTCATACACTCGGGGAATTCCCAGAAGCAGAATATATTGGAGATAATGGTATTCATTTTGGGATACATCAGTTTCTCTCACGAGAAGATTTAGACTATGTATCAGATGTCTTGCATGAGTACTTTAAGCAATTCTCTTGATGTTTTTTGTGCTTGTGCGGGTAAATTATTATAAAACAACAATACTTAAATATAGAGTGGGCTCTTGAGGAGTAATATGGTAAAAGTATTAGTTACTGGTGGTTCTGGACGAATTGGGAGCAGAGTTGTAGAGAGATTAAGTGAGATGTTTCCTCCTGAAGATAAAGTTTATTTATTAAAAAGAAAAGGAGAGATAAAAGATATTGATCCTTGTTTCGCAGATAGGGTCTGCATTGTGGAGAGTGTTGGTAATGTTTATGATTTTACATTTCATTTGGCTGCTAATACTCATACAAGATATAATCAGGACACGGAATGGATTCCAAGATTTAGGGAAGATAATGTTGATTTAACTAGGAGAATAGTTGAGAGTTCTGGCAGGGTATTAATGGTTTCTACAGATAATGTTTTTAGTGGAAGTGAAGAAAGAGATTATTCAGAGGATGATGAACCGAATCCGAATCAGAGAAATACTTATGGTGTTACTAAGGCAGAAGCTGAAAAGATTGTCCTGGATGGGGGAGGCGATGTTATAAGAATTCAGAGTATGCTTGGGGTAAAAAATAATTTGATAGTTGATAGGGTGATAGATGCTATTGAGGGTAGAAAGTATTGGCCTTTTTGGGATGATGTATACGTTCGACCCAGTTATTTTGAAGATCTTCTTAAGGTTGCTAAGAAGGTTTATGCTTCAGGAAAGAATAGAGTTTATCATGTTTCAGCTAATGGAGAACCACTATCGCGGGCAGGAATTGCATATAAAATCCTAGATATTTATAAAAATAAAGGACTTCCTATTTTAATAGAAGAATTGAAAACAGCTCCTTGTGATAATCCTAAATTTCCTAGAAGATTAGTGTTGGATAGCAGGAAGACACAAGAAGAACTAGGACTTGATTTCTCTTCTGTCAGTGAAGCATTAGAAAATCATATTTTGTATGTTAAAGGCGTAAATTGATTTTATGGAAAGAGAAATTAAAAAAGCACTTATAACTGGTATTATTGGTAGTGGTGCAAGCTACCTCGCTGAATATATCATACATAATCATCCTGATATTGAAGTCCATGGCATGACACGATGGCACAGTACAACATCAAAAAAAAATATTAGTGAGATACAGGATAAACTAATACTCCACGAGTGTGATCTTACAGATTTTAGTGCAGTATTTACCGTAATAACGAGTATACGGCCAGATGCAATATTCCATCTTGCATCTTACGCGAACGTTCGCGCCTCTTTTATCAATCCTCTTGCAGTAACTTACAACAATGTAATGGGAACTGCGAACCTTCTAGAAGCAGTGCGTATCGCTAACATAAAACCATTAATCCTGCTTTGTAGTACATCAGAAGTGTATGGTCAGGTTGATAAAAAAAACATTCCAATCACAGAAGAATGTCCGATTCAGCCAGTAAATCCATACTCAGTCTCAAAACTTGCGCAAGATTTTCTTGGTCTAACTTATTATAAAAGCTATGCTATCCCAATTATAAGAACAAGAATGTTCGCTTATCTCAATCCCAGGAGAACTGATCTTTTTGCGACATCCTTCGCAATGCAAATAGCACGTATTGAAGTAGGTCTTCAAAAAGAGTTGGTCCATGGTAATCTTGATTCGATACGTACTATCATAGATGTCAGAGACGCTATGGATGCGTACTGGCATGCAATCATGTATGGAAAACCTGGAGAGGTCTATAATATGGGGGGAAAAACAATAATCACAGTTAAAGAATTTCTTGACTTGTTAAAGAAACATGCAAAAACAGAGATACCTTCTCGCGTTGATCCTAATCTTCTTCGCCCAGTAGATGTTACTTTACAAATCCCAGACACTTCTAAGTTCGAACGTGAAACTGGTTGGAAACCAAAGTATACTTTTGAGCAAAGTGTTGAACATCTTCTAGAACACTGTCGTAATGAAGTAAGAAAGGAGCTACTTGAAAAAGATATTATATGATAAAGTGAAAATTGCAATTTTCTTGAGATCCCATTAAGCATTTTTATGTGGGTCGTTTCTTAATAGGATTGAATATCCTTTTATCAATTCCTGTATTCCGTAATCGAGCGAGTACATTGGCAAAAAACCAGCAGTCATGATCTTTTTATTTGAGACAATATAATTTCTTTTGTCTGGATCTTGGCCAATATCTTTATAGATAATCTCAAATCCTGGGATGTATTCCTTAATCTTCTCTGCTAATTCTGCCTTTGATAAATTAGCATCTTCTAAACCAACATTATATGCTTGATTTTTCATTGTTTCGAAATTCTCAATTGCATGCACAAATGCGCGTGCTACATCTTTGATATGAATATAATTGCGCTTGAAGTCCTTTTCATATATCACTATATATCCTTCGCGCATTGCTTTTAACACAAAATCATTTACTAAGAGATCAACCCGCATTCTTGGAGAGATACCAAATACAGTTGCTAGGCGGAATGTAATTGCATCCTTCTGAGATTCTAGGAGATATCTCTCTGCATCAACCTTTGTTCTTCCATAGAGTGATATTGGTTCTAACGGAGTTTCTTCGGTACAATAAAGATCTCCTGTTTTTGTGCCATAGCCGCTATTTGTAGTTGGATATATTATTTTTTGATGGGGCTCTCGTAATTGATCTAGGAGTGCAATGGCATCATAGTTTATTGTTTGTGCGTCGTGAGGACGCGCATCGCACGCGGGTGCTCCGACAATTGCTGCAAGAGGGATGATTAGATCGAATGAAGGAAGTATGCTAGAGAGAAGCGCTTTATCACGAACATCGCCATATATAAAACTGAAATGATCGTTTGATGCATAGTGCAATAGAGAATGCTGTTTTAAGGAGAGAGTATCGAGGCATGTTACGTGATAGCCTTGTTCCAATAAATATCCGATTAGGAAACTACCGATATAGCCAGCACCGCCAGTGATCAGCACGCGCTCTTTTTTCCTCTCCTCTTTCATAATCTCTTGCATTATTATGTCTTTATAAACAAATCGCTATTTGACAGTATTGATCTAGTTCTATAGCATTATGTAAAGCGCAGTTTTAAGGCTTCTCGTATGTACTGCCAACCGTGCTTCAATAGGTGCGTTTTACTTTCTCCTCCTTCTCGAAACCGATAATGTGATGGAACCTCAGCAATACTAGCACCTTTTTCCATTGCTCGATAAAATAAACGAAAGTAATAATCGCCATAGCCATAGAATATGTTTCTCTGATCTAATTTATCTAAGATAGATCTTCGTATGGCTATGTATCCGTTTGTATAATCTGTAATGTTTAACTGCAAGACAATAGTCATGTAGATTCTCATTATGTTTGCTAAGAGTTTTCTATAGAACTTTGTCTCAAGACCTCCACCCTTGAGATAGCGTGATCCATTGACAATGTCATAATCTTTTATTTTTTTCATTATCTCTGGGATGAGTTCTGGTTCGTGGCTAAAATCTGAGTCCATAAAGATAACAACGTCTCCTGTTGAAGCTTTGATTCCTCTTCCAACAGCAGTACCTAGTCCGCGTTCGTCTTTTCTAACTATTAATTTTACATTCTTATTTTTTGCGAATGATTTTCTTACAACGTCTGCAGTACCATCTGGGCTATTGTCGTCGACTATTATGACTTCGCATGATATAGAGTTTTTTTTACATGTTTTTAAGATTGCACTAATTAGTTTTGTAATATTCTCTTTCTCTTTATATGTCGCTAAAACAACAGAAATTTTCATGATCCGTAAAACTCCTTGATTCTTCGTACAACTTCTGCAAGTTGTTCGTCTGTTGTGTTTACAGCGGATGGGAGCGAAAGTCCGTGATTGAAGGCGTAATTTGCGTTTGGATATTGTTCCTCTGGGATGTTCATGAAACGGTAACAAGGCTGTCTGTGTAATGGTGGAAAAAATCGCCGTGTTTGAATCTCGTATTTTAGAAGAAAATTCTGTAATGATTCTACATTGGGAACTAGGATACTCGAGAACCAGTGTACTGGCGAGCAACGTGGATCAATATAAGTTAATCGTACTGGAGAGACTTCTTCTAATGCTTGTTCGTAGTACGCACGAATCTCATCTTTTCTCTTCTTGATTCTATCGAACTTTGACAGCTGTGCAACTCCGACTGCAGATTGCATTTCAGTTATACTAAAGTTATAGCCGATTTCGTCGTGAACAAAGGTTCCTCGCTTTGCTCTACCGTGATTCTTATACATGTAGAGTTTTCGTGCGAGATATCCGCTGTTGGTGATAATCATACCACCCTCGCCAGTCGTTATTGTTTTATTGCCGTAGAATGAGATTATCCCCACATCTCCGAATGTTCCAACATGTCTCCCTTTATATAAGACACCACACCCTTGTGCTGCATCTTCGATAACTATTAATCGATGTTTTTTTGCAATTGTCATGATGGCATCCATGTTACAACTCTGTCCGTATAAGTGTACAGGCATAATTGCTTTTGTTCTCGGTGTGATGTGTTGTTCGATTAGATTTGGATCAATCTGGAATGTTTCAGGATCGATATCGACGAAGATAGGTCTTGCATCTGCTAGTAAAATAGCGTTTGCTGTTGCGACAAATGTCAATGCTGGAATGATTACTTCATCACCTTTTTCTATTCCTAATGTCTTCAAGGAGGCAAAGAGGGCTGTTGAGCCACTTGAATAAGCAATTGCGTGTTCAGCATTTGTAAATGCTCTAAATCTGGCTTCAAATTCTGCTGTCTTTTTTGATTCTGTTAAGAATGTTGATTCTATAACTGAGGCTACTTCCTCTAACTCTTCTTTTCCAATCCAGGGTTCAATTTGGATGATCATACTCTTTTGCCTTTTTTCGTAAGGTGTAGATAACACTCATACTGTGGAATATATACCCTTTCTTCTCTAAAAGGAAACTGTTTTCTTTAGCGAGTCGAGAGACCTTACGTTTAAATGAGTTAAAATAAGTATATGCAGGTGATAATTTCTTGACGTGTAATCGTTCTGCTAGGATGATTGCTGGGGCAAATAGCATATTGGGTGTGATTATGATAAATAAGCTATTATCTTTAAGGGCATTATATACATTTCGCATAACTGCTCCTGGATGAGGAAAGAACTCCCAACTATCCATTGAGATTACGAAATCGAATTTCTCTCGGAATGGTATTTCTTGTTCTACATCTGCTACCTTAAATATGCAATGTGTGTGTGCAACACGATTATTTTCTTTTGCAACTGCTACCATTTTTTCGCTATAATCTGCTCCTTTACAGCTGCAGCCGTGCTTGCTTAGTTCGATACAATATCCACCTGTGCCTGATCCGATTTCTAAGACAGTACTTTTAGAAGGAATAACTGACTGCAGATAATTAGTAAGTTCGTGAAAGTATGTTTGGGTTCTTTGTTTATCAAAACGCGTACTCATTTCTTCATAAACTTCTTTTAGATGAGGATCACCCATGGTGATTTCTATGTCTAATGCTATTTAAAACTTCTGAATGTTTTTTAGATGAATAATTGGAATATTTTGCTTTGCTAAGTAGTAAAAATCTTGGGGAGAAGATCGTAAGTTTTAATAATTGGAAACGTTTCTAAGACAAATGAAGGTTATTCAAACTACACTTCCTGGTGTTTTCCTTATTGAACCTGATCTGTTCGAGGATCATCGCGGACAGTATATCCCGAACTATGATAAGGATCTCTATGAAAAAAACAATCTTCCTGTCTTTGTTCAAGATTCGCTTATTAAATCTTATAAAAACGTACTCCGTGGTATCCATGGTGATAATGAGACCTGGAAGCTTGTCTCATGTATCCAAGGCGAGATCTATCAGGCTGTTGTAAATTGTGATGAATCATCACAAGAGTTCGGCAAGTGGGTTGCAATAACACTAACTGAGAAGAAACCGCAACAAATTTTAATACCTCCAAAATACGGGAATGCTTTTCTTATTCTCAGTGATAAAGCGATCTATAATTATAAACAGTCTACTTGTTATGATCCTTCTCTACATGCACAGCAATTCACTTATCGCTGGGATGATCCTTTTTTCGGGATTCCCTGGCCGATAAAGAATCCGATTCTATCGAATCGTGATGCTAATGTAAAATTTCTTGGGCATATAAAACCTTCATAATCTATTTAAAGATGCCTCATTGCCAGAGAACATGAGAATAAGTAGTGTCGTGATTATTGTGATTAGTATTATTCTTTTATCACTTCTTGCGTTTGTTACTGTTCCCTTTGACCTCCTTGATGCTACTGATGTCAAAGATTATTCGGATACTGCAAAGTTCTTTGCAGGGGAGTATGCAGCAAAACATCGCGCGGCGCATAGTGTTGTATATGGATTGCTCCTAAGTCCTTATGTAAAAATGACAGAAAGCTTTTTCCTCCTTAAGTTCGCTTCTGTTTTTTGGCTATCTTTGATTATCCTTAGTGTTTATTACTTAAGTAAGAAAAATAGGAAAACACTTCTCCTAGTGGTGACTGCGCCTGTTGTATGGTTTCTTGCTCCGTGGCTGGGTCCTGTTCCTCTCGTTGGCTTGCTCTTTTTATGGGCGCACTATTTTCTCATTAGATTTGAGAGCGAAGAAAAAGTAAAATATCTTATCTGCGCTGGGCTTCTTATTGGTCTTGCAGCAACTATCTGGGATAGTGCGCTTTATTTTGCTCCGATTTTTATTGTTGCATTTCTTTATGATAAGCGTTTTTATTACACCTGGCTTTTTCTTGGCGTCTTTCTGGTAGGTTTGGCGCCACGGCTCATTATTGACCAAATAATTTATAACTTTGCGCTTTTCAGTATTCTTAAAAACTTCTTTGCGCTTCTTTCTTTTGCGCTCTATGGTGGTATCTATGCTCGTGCATACTCTCTTATAAGCTTTGCTGGTTATCTGATCCTTTTGCTTTTTATCCCCTGGTATTTCTTTCTGTTCTATAAGAGATCCTTATTTGTAAAATATAAGAAGACTATGATCTTTATTACACTCTCGCTGCTTTTTATCTTACTCAATACCCATATACGGATGCTCATTCTCCTTGTTCCTCTGATGATATTTATGATGGGGGAGGAGTTAAAGGATAGGCATTATAGAATACAAGTAATTATCTTTATCTTACTTAGTATCATGGTGATTATCCCATATATTATGCAGGCAAGGTATGAAACAAATGCGCGTACGTTTGAGAAGGTTCTTGTAAAGTTCCCGAATATTACGTTTGTTATACCTCCCACTAGGGAACTTATACGTGAAGATCTTGATCGTATTGCACGTGACTACCCTAACGAGATCTTTGTTGTTGGAGATGGGCGCGATGATTATAAGGAGCTTGCGCATCTCTATTGGGGAGATGGTATTCGTGAGTTTGTTAGTATTGAAGATTACAGATTGTTTTTGGTTCGCGATGATATCATTGCAACACAAAGGATAACGTCTAGTGCTGATCCTCGATTTCGAACAGAGCTGTGGATCGAGGTTGGTCTTCGGAAGAACTCTCGCGACGACACAGATTATGAGTCTCTCCGCTATGGGATTAGTTCTGATGATTCTATTGATCTGCCTGACTATAGGCTTGTCAAGAAATATAAAGTCCTCAGTGTCTTTGAGAAAGTTTCTTCTGCATAAGGAAACGTAATTATCCGAATGCGTATAAGAACGATGATAGTGAACTGCTCTGGCCTATTACTATAAGAACGCCTACTGCGAGCAACAAGATTATGATTGGTAAGAGCCACCACTTTTTTCTTACCCTAAGGAAGGCCCATAGCTCTCGAATGAGACTTGCGTTGTTTGACATGGTGTTCACACAATTTTATTCTTTATAAGACTTTCGAAGATTGCGTCGGCTGCTATTCTGTGCCCGAGTTCATTTGGATGAGTATCGTATTTGTTTACGATGATCTCTGACTCGTCATATTCTTTGTATGTATTGTATAGATCAATAACGAAAAATCCGTTTTTTTCACTGGCATTCCTTACGAATTCGTGTATCTCGCTAAACATATAGTCCTTTAGTTGATATAATACTGGGAATATCACTACAACGACCTTTTTATCTCTCTCACGTGTTATCTTGCCAATTTCATCAAATAATGCAGCATTATATCTTTTATTAATGTCTGATTCGAACTCTATTAGTGTAACATTCTCAGGAGCGGTTTTTAAACCTAGTTTTTCTATGATCTTGTTGAGCTTCATCTCGGCTATGGCGTACGAATAGAGAATATTTCTCAACCAAAGACTCGCAAAGGGGATAATCTCTACATACTTTTTCGATACCTTTACCGCAGGGTCTACATTTTTAAAGTCATTGAGTACATAGCTGATAATGATAATATCTGGATTGTATTTTAGTGCTTTTTCTTTTAATATGTTTAGCTCGTCCTCAGTATCTCTGCCTGCTATACCGAAATTTAATACTTCATACTGTACATTCCGCTCTTCTTGGGAGTTTAATTTTTTTTCGATTAGTTTAAGGAAGGTATCATTGACATTCTTTACACCACTCCCAAACGTGAAAGAGTCTCCTAAGCCAGCTATTCTTATTGTGTTCTTTGGTTTGAGCACACTGAACTCTCTATCTCTCATCTTATCAGTGTTTAGGTGAACATGTTCTGCGTTGAATCTGATAGAATTAGGACCGAAACCAGATCCGAATGTTTTCTCACTGAGCTGCCATCCGAGTATTGTTTCGCTTGTTACGATTATTATTATTATTACACATAGCAACAACAATATGTTTTGTACGATAGTTTTATGCTTCCTCAGAAAGGATATTACTCTGAATTTCGATCTGATTATTATCATTGTCGCAATAAAGATTAGTATAGAGAATAAAATCATACCTTGCTGAAGAGAGTGTATTCTTTGTATTGTTGAGGCTTTTAATATCTTATCAACACTGTATTTAATAAAGAATTCTTCATTTAGCTTAAAACCAAGTATGAAAAATAGAATGGTACTGGAAACTAACAGGACAATAAGAGCGTTATAAATTATTTTTTCGAAAGAATTTTTCTTATTTTCATCCATAAAATTGTTGATCGCTCGATCTATATAAATCTTCTTGTGTACT
>CAYPUL010000023.1:0-10959 GCA_964413975.1 Candidatus Woesearchaeota archaeon | reverse complement strand
GCTCTTGTAAGATATTTTTCTATTTTCTTTCCAGTTTCTCCAACAAACTTATCTTCTGGTTCAGAACCAGATATAACAATATAATTAAAACCATATTCTCCAGCAAGAGCCTCTGCAAATTCGGTTTTACCTGTTCCAGCAGGGCCATAAAACAAAGCCATAGTTCCATTACTTCTGTCAAACACTCTTCTCATTACATCTTTATGGCTTTCATATCCGCCAATAGCATCTAATTTCTTTTGTGGTTCTCTAAACGGCATATCTCTTAAAGCAGAAGGTTTTGTTTTTTTCATAGCTTTATCAACATCACTTCTACTTACAACAAGTTTATCATCTGCACGCAAAACATTTAATGTGAATGCTTCATCGAGTAATCCTCTTAAGTCTGCTCCAGTATAACCAAATGTTGATCCTGCGGCATATTGTAAATCTTCGTCTTCAACTTTGAAAAGATGTCCACCTTTTCTATTTGCGTGTATTCTTAAAATAGAAAGTCTACCTTCTTTGTCAGGTGGCATAAATTCTATTTCTTTTGAAAATCTTCCGGGTCTTCTTAAAGCATTATCTAATTTGTCTGCCTTATTAGTCATACCAAAAACAAAAATTCCATTGTTAGAATCTACTCCGTCCATTTCAGCTAACAATTGATTGAGAGTTTGCTGTTGAGTAGGGTCTACTATTTCTTCTCTGCTTGAAAATTTATCAACTTCATCTAGCATTAAAATTACTTTTTGTTTTCCATTCCCTGCTATTTTTCTTAATTGCTGATATAATTGGCTTACTTGCTGAGGATTTGAAACTCCTTTAGCATCGTATAACGGACATTGTAATTTTGTAGCTACATATTGCACGCCTAAAGTTTTACCTGTTCCTGGAGGACCAACAAAAAGATAATTTCTGTGTCCCATTTCAGTTCCGAATCTATCTAAGTGTTGAACAGTTGCAACTATACCTTCCAAATCTTCTTTTAATTTTGGATGAATGTAATATTTTTCTTCTGTAACATTTGGTTGAATAGGTTTGATTTGCCCATTCTGAGCCATGTTATCTTTTATTTTGAATCTTGTTCCTTCTCCGCTCATTTTCTTCCTCCAACAGTTACCTGCACTAATTTAGATGGATTATAAAATTCACAGCCAGACTTCTCTCCTCTAGGAGAAACATAAACTTTTCCACAATCAAAAGGGCATACCCCTTCTCTTTCTACTCCATAAGCTTCTTCTAAAGCATAACAGTTATTAGTGTGTATTAATGGAGAATCAACTTTATCTCCTTCAATAACTCTTTGCTGAAGTAAATAGCCTCTTAATTGATTTACTTGCTGTGGAGTTAAGAGATTTACATTTCTTCCATTGCCAGTAGGAAAAACAAGATTAACTCTTAATGGTAATTCTAACTCTTTAGCCAAATCAACTAAATTAGGAACATCATTTAAATTATCTTGATAAATAGCAGAAGTCATTAACATAGAAAAATGTGGTCTTAAAACTCCAACATTCCTAATCACATTATCAAAAAGATTTCTACCTGTTATCTGTTCATAAAGGGTTGGATTTGATGCATGGATACTTGCTTGTAATTGTATTCCTTCTTTTGCTCTTTGTTCTAAACCTAAAAGTCCTTCTGGAATTAAAGTAGCATTAGTTGATACATGAACTCTTTTCCCTCTGTCTCTAACTTCTTTTATTATCCCAACTATTCTTTTGTCTAAGAATGGCTCGCCTCCGCCAATCTCAATAACATCGGCATCTGAACCATCAACTAATCTCATTATTTTTTCTTCAGGTAAGCTAGAGCCATCTAAATTCTGATAACAGAATCTACATCTTTCATTACAAGTTCCATTTACATCAATTGTTAAGTTTCTCATCTTCTTCTGCTCCCTCCAAGACTTTTATGTTTATCTCTACTATAGTGCTAGGTTTTAATTCATCTCTTAATAGTTTGGGAATCACGATTATAGAATTCTCTCCATGTTTTGCTATTCTCTTTCTGATTGTATATTCTTTCTGTTTCATTTCAAGTTTATTACAATTTTTATCTAAGAAAATTGTGTAATTGGACTATTTAAACCTTTCTATTTGTAACTACTATATAATTATACTAAAATAGACATACTGGTCCCGTCAGGATGAACTATACATCCCCCCTTCTCTTACTCCCTTGAGTTTTCTATCAATAATTTTTCTTCATCAAATAAAGGGAATATATTTGGTATCTGTTTCTTTGTTATATAGAACTTCTTTAAGTTACCCTCTTTTGACGTTCTTAATATTTGTTGTTTAACTAGGTTGTTAAGATGTCTTGAGATACCGCTTTCGTTCATCTTAGTTTTTCTTGCGATTTCTCTTAAATGCAGCGCAGAATTGTGGTTGCTATAAAATAATTTTGCTATCTTCCATACAGCTGGTTTTATTATTGTTTTCATATTGTAAACAATTGTTTGAATAAGTCAAACATTATAAATCTTTTGTTTCTGCTATGTGTACCTATAGCCTTGTTTCTTATTTGAAGAAATCTGCGAAATAGTTTAAGAGGAAGGTTCTTGAGACGATGTATACTAAGGTGCTGATTATAATGAGCGGTACTATGTATTTTAGGCCTTCTCGTTCTTTTCCTTTGCTTACAAGTCCCAAGACTAATGATGCTAGGACATCTATTATGATAATGAAGGATAATGAAAAGTACATGATGAAGGTTGGGGAGACAGAGAGCTTTGTTAGTGTGAACGGGAGGTTAATGTTTGCTTGTCCTACTGGAAGGTCTGCGAAGAGTGCTGATAGTACTCCTACTAGAACTGATGAGAGACCAAAAAGGATTGGTGCGCCGGCTGCTACTGCGAAGAATATGAAGATAGTGTACATGAGAACGTTCGATGCTGCGCGTTTTTGTACAAATATACGCTCTCGCATGTTTGATGCTGTTTCTTCTAGGAGGATCGAGATATTTCCTCCTGAGATTATTCCTGAGTTTATGAGTAGTATTGTCTTCTTTATTTCCTCTGATTGGATACGTTCCCCCATATTGCGGAGCGCATGTGTTATTTCTTTTCCTGCGACAATATCTTTTCCTAATCTTAAGATTTCTTGGTCGAGCGGAGAGAACTCTTTTCTGGAACTTAAGAGTAATGCTTTATCTATTGTTATACCTGCTCGAAGATTCGATGCCATCAGTGCAATGAAATCTGGAAATACTTCTTCCATTTTTTTCAGTTCTCCTGCACGATGTAATTTTTTTTGTATTGAGAAGAAGAGTATGGCGAGCGCGAGTATGCTTATAGAGATTCCGAGCGTTATTCCTATGCTTTGGGAGATGAGGAAGGTGATACTTCCTATGATTAGTGTTGTTACAGCGGTTCCTATTATTCTCACTTTTTCTGTTTTTCTTGTTTCCATATTAGAGGAGACTTGGTCTGATTGATTTGATGACTCCGAGGAACAGTGTTTGGATGATGATAACGCCAACTAATAAGCCGATAAAGAGGAGTGTGCTTATTGATTGTGGTAATTGCACTAGGGAGGAGATAATAGTGAGGAAGGTTATTGAGAGCGCTGGGAGGATGACTGAGATGAGCATGTAGAACATGATCATTGGGTTTAATTTATTACCATAGTTTTGGATTTGGATGAGTTGTTCTTGACTTAATGCGTGGATACTCTCATGGATAACAATTGAGATGTCGCTTCCTGCACGCATTCCGTTGCTGATTTGCCAGAGTGTTCTGCGGAAGAATGGGGAGGGATTTGCTTCACCTAGTTCTTCGAGTACCTGGATTTGTGGATAGCCTGCATTAATTCTACGTACTGCTTTTTTGAACTCATCACTGAGCGCTCCGTAATCTGAGGAGGAGATGTTTACCATGATTCTGAAGAGTGGTACTCCTGATTGTAGTTGTACATGGATATCTTGTAATGCTGAGATGAGGTGCTGTTCAATGTCTCTTTGTTTTCTAGTGACATAGACGCGAGGGTATACTGTTCTGCTAAAAAAAGTGAGTAAACCTGCGAGTAATGCAATTGTTGCGGCGAATATGATTGCACGTTCTACTTTAGCTATTACGAAGATTGTTGAGCTGAGTAGAAAGAAGATGATAGCTGCTACTATCGCCCCTTGCAGGGAGATTGCGAGATATTGTTCTCTTGTGAGTCCGGTGTTTGTCTGCGCGAGGAGATCGCCTAGGGCTGATTTTTTTCTATAGCTAAAAAAACGAGTTAGTGGAGATGAACGTTTCCTTAATTTGTCTATAGAGGATATTGTGAGTGGTATGTGAAAATTCATTCTTACCTCTGGAGGAGCGTTCGTACATCGCCTTTGCTGAGTGCTTGGATTACGAGGGCTTTATTTTTGTAAACGAGATTCATTATTTTTCCTATTTCCGCGAGGCTTCTGATATTTTTGGATACTAGTGTGGCAAGGACATGTTGTCGTTCATTGAGTGATTCTTGGATTTCCTGTTGTGACATTCCTGTTTGGCGACTGATCTCTTCAAAAAAGCGCGAGCTTTCGCTGTGTCGTACAATCTCGTCGCGTTCTGCACTCCATCGGTAGAGTATATTTGCCTTTGCTCCGCTTTTGTCTGCATCGAATTCTGCTATTTGTAACACTCTACGGATACCCTTTCTCCGATCACGGAACATAACGACATTTAGGTTTACTGCTCGTAGGAGATTGGGCGGAACGTTGATTGGTGGGTTTACGAGACGCGCTACTGTTTCTGCTGCAGAATCTGCGTGTACGGTTGCGTAGACTGCGTGTCCGGTGTGCATTGCTTCGAAGAGAACCATTGCTTCTTGCTGTTTTCGCATCTCTCCGAGAATGATGCGGTCTGGTCTCATTCTTAAGGAGTTTACTAGGAGATCAAGCATACTCACTTCTCCTTTCCCTTCTGGATTTTGCGTTCTTGTTACGAGTGGAGTCCAGTAAAGGAAATTCGGTAGCATTAGTTCTCGTGTATCTTCGATGCTGATTATTCGTTGGTTCGGTGGGATAAAAGGAAGGCAGGCGTTTAGGAAAGATGTCTTTCCTGATCCTGTACCGCCTGAGATAAGCACGTTTAGTTCGTATTCGATTGCGAGCCAGAGGAGCGCTGCAGTTTGTATATCACAGGTTTTGTTGGTGATCATGTCGACAATGGTGTAGGGATCTCGTGCGAATTTTCGGATTGTGATTGTGTTTCCTTTGGTGTTTATTGGGTAGAGTACTGCGTTGATCCTGTCACCGGTTATCAGATGTGCGTCTAAGAGTGGGTTGAGGATTGTGATTTGTCTTCCTACACGGCGCGCAATGATATTGGCGTAATTCACAATGTCTTCTTCGTTATCAATGGTGATGTTTGTTGTCAACCAGTTGTGTTTTCTACTATATACACGGATTGGTTCTTTTGCTGCAGGAATGACAATTTCTTCAAGATTTGCATCTGCGACAAAAAACTCTATTACCCCTAGCCCGAGCATTTCTTGCATTAGAGATCCTACTAAGAAAGCCTCAACCTCGGTTTCTATATGTGGTAGCTTTTTGCGGAGTAATTCGCGTGCATCCCCCATGAATCGCGCTTTTATAGATGAGAAGAGTGCTGGATCTGTGAGTTCTTTTGTTGTGATTGTTGTCGCCATAATCAATTCGTTCCTTATGTCATCGAGGAGTCTGGTTGTTGCTGGGCTTATTTCTGGGATAGATAGTTGGTATATGGTATCTAAAGGAGTCCGTATGATGTGGGCTTCGACTTTTGCACCATCTACTTCAATGGTATAGCGATCGATAATCTCTTTTTGTATTTCCTTGTTTTGCTTTTCTTTCTGTTGTATGATTGGTTTTATTTTAGTGTTCATTTTCCTTCTTTTTTTCTTGCTTGTCTGCGAGCGCTAGTTCGGGTTCTCCCCAGCGAGGGTAGATGATTGTTGCCATATCCCCTTCTTCGAGTATCTTTGCCCATTCCATAACGTTTTCAGGTGCGACATGGAAGAGGCGTGCAATAACGGAAAAACGGATTCGTTTTTTCTCTTGGAGGAGCTCGTAGAGTGCGTCTATATCTGTTTTCATGCCATGGCTGCTTCCTTGTTGGGCGTGTATTGTTTCGATAGCGCCATGTGGGAATTTTCCTTCTTCTTGCTTGATAGCAAATACGTGTCGTACGTAGCTGAACAGGAATAGTATTATAATTGAAAGCCATTCTAGGATAATCGCTATTTGTGAGTAGAGTGGTGTTCGTGGATAGGTTGTACTTAATTCTTCTCCTAGTGTGCTTTTTCCTATTGAGAAACCGGAAAGGCCTGTTTCAAAAAAGCCAGGGATACTTGTTCCATAGATGGTAAAATGAGTTATCGAGTGGATTATTGCTAGGATTAGGAAGAGTAGTGCAATAACTTGGAGCGGGTCACCTCGTTTCATTCTTTGGAAAAAGCAAGAATCTTTAAATATCTTTGTTTATATTTCTTGTGATCATGGTGTTTCTTATTTTCCTAGGGGTGAAGAAGGGTCAGATTAGTACAGAATATGTTATTGTTCTTGCTTTTGTTCTGTTTCTTATTGCGGGACTTCTTGGTATTGCTTTCTTTTATGCTGCCGAGATTAAAGATGCGCTTCGGTTAAATCAGCTTGAGCGCTTTGCCAAGAAAGTAACGACGACTGCTGAGAGTGTTTTTTATGCAGGCGAGCCTTCAAAGACGAGTATTACGGCATACCTCCCTGATGGTGTTTATGCTGTTGATGTCGCTCTGAATGACTTGATTTTTACGGTAACGACACGTTCTGGTGTTGCAAAGATCGCTTACTCGAGCAGTGTTGCACTTACCGGTAATATTTCTGCTGGTGGCGGTGTTAAGAAGATTGTTATTAGTGCGTTACAAAATCGTGTCAATGTAACGTCGGTCTAATATGGGAGCAAAAGCACAGTCAGCAGCTGAATTTATTATTCTTGCTAGCGCGTTGCTCTTTTTCTTTCTTATTCTTTTTTTTGTTTTTCAGGAGAATATCTCACAGCGGGCGAGGATTCAACGAGAGGGAACTTTACGGGAGGCTGCTTTTTCTATCCAGAATGAGATTAGTCTAGCTAATCAGGCTAGTGAGGGATATGAACGTACTTTTTTTCTTCCTGTCATGATTATTAATCGTAACTATAGTGTTATGATTGTTGATACAACGCTGCTTTATCTTATTACTAGTGATAATGATTATAGTATTACTCTGTCTGTTCAGAATACGACAGGACAGCCGCGGCAGGGGAGTAATACGCTCAAGAAGATTAATTCTACGGTTTATTTGAATAGTTAGCTTTCTAGGTGCGCTTTAATACGGCGAATGCCTGCAGCGACACTTTCTTCTTTGAGAATTGTGAATCTACCTAGTTCTCCTGTTTGCTGGACATGAGGGCCTGTGCAGATTTCTTTACTGAACCATTTTCGCTTTTCGGTTGGGTCAAGGATTGTGTAGACTGATACCAACTCAGGGTATTTTGCACCGAATTCTGCTTGTGCGCCCGATTCGAGTGCTTCTTCTAGTGGAATCTCTTCTCTTATGATCTTTAGATTAGCCTGAATCTTTTCGTTTACTAACGCTTCAACACGTTTCAATTCGTCATTGGTTAGTTTTCTTGAAAAGTTGAAGTCAAAACGTAATCGTTCTGGCGTGATATTTGATCCTTTCTGCCGTATGTTTTTATCAATTACTTGTCGCAATGCTTCATTGAGGAGATGTGTTGTTGTGTGGAGTTTTTTTGTTGTTTCACTTTCATCTGCGAGACCTGATTTGAATATGCCGGCGTTCATTGTCCTGGAGAGATCTTGATGTCTTAGAAATTCTTGGTTGTATTCTTCTAGATCGACTTTTTTTCCTTCTTCTGCCGCGAGTTCTTGCGTCATTTCAATTGGGAAGCCGTAGGATTGGAAGAGTAGAAATGCTTCTTTGCCGGTGATGATTTTGTCTTTTGCTACTTCTTGGAACTTTTTTAGTCCTTTTTCTAGTGTTGCTCGAAATCGCTGCTCTTCAGTCTTGAGCTGCTCATAGATAAAATTTCTATTTCGCTCGAGTTCTTGATAGTCCGCATAACAATTGATCACTTCTTTTGCTAGGTGAACGCAGCATTCTTCTTTTATTCCGAGTATTCTTCCATAGCGTATTGCCCGACGTATTAATCTTCTTACTATGTATCCCTGACCAATGTTTGATGGTTGTATTTTATGATCGTCACCAAGAATAAAGGTCGCTGCTCTGAGATGATCTGCGATAATTCTCATTGGTCGTTCATTTTTTTTGTACTGCTTTCCTGATAATACCTCGATTTCTTGGATTATGGGTTGTAAGATGCTTGTTTGGTAGACATCATCTGTGTTGTTCAGGAGTGCAATTGTTCTTTCAACACCCATGCCTGTGTCTACATTATACTGCTGTGCTTTTTCATAGGTATTGTCTTTCGTCTTTTTGTATTCCATGAATACATCGTTCCAGATTTCTATCCAACGTTCATCGTTTGGATCAAATTTTTTTGGTGGTTTTTCTTTACCAGTCCAGTAGAACATTTCAGTGTCTGGACCACAGGGCCCTGTTGCTCCTGCTGGTCCCCACCAGTTGTTTCTTTTTCCTAAGAATGCGATTCGTTCTTTGGGTATTCCTTGAGAGACCCAGATGTCTACTGATTCTTTATCACGCGGTGCATTTTCATCGCCAGCGAAAACTGTTATCGCGAGTTTTTCATGGGAGAGTTTTAGTACTTCAGTTAGAAATTTGAAACTGTATTCAATTGCTTCTTTCTTAAAATAATCGCCTAGGCTCCAGTTTCCTAACATTTCGAAGAAGGTATGATGGATTTTGTCTCCTACTTCTTCTATGTCTTGTGTTCGGATACATTTTTGTACACTGACGAGGCGCTTGCCTAAAGGATGTTTTTGTCCGAGCAGGAAAGGTACGAGTGGGTGCATTCCTGCTGTGGTGAATAGTACTGTTGGATCATTCTCTGGGATTAGCGATGCAGATGGTATCTCTCGATGATTGTGCTTTTTAAAGAATTCGATGTACGCTCGGATGAGCTCTTGTCGTGTTCGTATTTGTTGCGTGTGATGTAATCCTCGCTGCATAGACCCTTAGGATTTGCGTGCTATATAAATTATACGCTGGTTTGTAATACACTTAACTTTTTTTTGATTATTTGTATCTCATCTTGGAGTGAGAGTTCTACTTTTTCTTCGTCAGTGAGCTCTTGTTTTTTTTCTCGCTCGTTTGGGAGTTGATAGGATGTTTGTGGGAGTAGTTTTTCTAGTTGTATTAGTAGGGATGTACAACTTTCGACTTCGTTTTTTATTGAGATTCGTACGAGAAATTCGTCGTTTCGTAGTTTTTTATAGTTTCTGAATGCTTGGAGCGCGTTTAGTGCTGCGAGCTGTGTTTTTAAGAGGCCTTTTACAGAGTATAAACGTTCTGGTATAGAGATTCTTACGTATTCAGAACCCATGTTAGTCAACCTTCTCGAAGATATTTGTATTTATGTCATCTATTCTTGCTTTGATTTGTACTAGTTCTCGTTCCCATGCTGCAAGTTCTTGTTCTTCGCGTATTTTAACTTCCCGGATTTTTTTCATGAGCACATCGATCTCTTCTAGTTTACTTCGTGCGTCACTCAAGGCGCGACGTGCTGAACGGAATTTTTCTAGACGGATGTACACATCGCTCTGTTGGAATGGGGGCATGTTCGTTTCTTGGATTCTTGTTATATCTGATGATACGGATTGGTTTGATTGTTCATTCGAAGGTATGCGTGTTGATGGTGATCGAGATAGATTTGGTGCTGGGTACCATTCTTCCATTTCTATGACTTTTGTTTTCTCTGGGGTTTCATTGTTATCTGGAGGAGGCGGTATTGCCTCTTCTTGTTTGGGCTTTTTGTTTGTTTCTATGTTTTTGATTATTGCTTCTGTGAATTTGTTGTGAGTAGGAGCATCAGGAAATGAGGGTAATGTGTCTGGCTCAAATGATTCATTTTCTTCTGGTTCAGGGAATGTTGGACGTGGTCGTGGCATTTCACTGAACAAACCCGGTGGTGTTCGTGGAGAAGGTAAATCGGGGAGAGTTTTCCCATCCTCTTTTTTCTTCCAAAACATATACCTTTATTTTTAAAGTGATTTATATAAGTTTAGATTAACTGAATAAGGACAACAGTTTTTCCTTTGGTGTTTTTTGGATATGGAAAGATATTTAAGAGAATTTTTGTATTTTCGTTATATGCATCAACAGAAACGTAGAGAGCTCGTGAAACGGAAGCACCAGGAGCGTATCCATCTTTTTGCATTGCTTAAGGAAATTGTTTCGCATTATGGTGGTGCCGAGGCTGAGCGTCTTGTTGATATTCTTGAGCGTAAAAATGATGTTAATGAGTTTTTTATTGCTAAGAAACTTGGACTTAGTATTAATCAGACGCGGAATATTCTTTATAAGCTTGCTGATGTTGGACTGATTAGTTTTATTCGAACAAAGGATAAGAAGAAAGGGGGATGGTACACTTATTTTTGGACGCTCGAGATTGAGAAGAGTCTCCAGAAATTTAAGACGAGACTTCTCGATGAGATCCGAGATCTTCAGCAGCAGCAACAGAATAGAAAGACGAGTAGATTTTTCTTTTGCAAGAACTGTGGACTTGAATATACTGAAGAACAGGCGCTTCATAATAATTATACGTGTCCTGAGTGTGGAGAGACCTTGTCTATTCGTGAGTCAGGAGATTTTGTTGATAGCTTGCGGAAAGAGATCAAAAAACGGAGCGATCACTTGGATCAGGTTAGTGATGTTTTGTCTCGCATTCGTGAAAAAGACCAACTGGAGCGAGAGCGGCGCGTTGTGATGGAAAAGAAGAAGAGAGAAAGAGAGCTGAAGAGAATTCGGAGGAGGAATCTGATAAAATCACTTGGAGAGAAAGGTCGTTCGAAAAAAAGTAGTAAGCGGGAGAAGCGAGAACTAACTAGACATAAGAGTCGA
>CAYPUL010000022.1:0-11531 GCA_964413975.1 Candidatus Woesearchaeota archaeon | reverse complement strand
TTTCTCTTTACTTCCTCTATGGCTGTTTATGGTACTGGTGTCCCGCCGTTTGACGAAGATGATCTTCCGAATCCTGAGGACCCGTATGGTATTGCGAAGTATACTGTTGAAAAAGATCTTCAATGTGCACATAAGCTCTTTGGGATTAATTACATTATTATTCGGCCGCACAATGTTTATGGTGAACGTCAGTTTCTCGGTGACCCTTATAGAAATGTCATTGGTATTTTTATGAATAGGATCATGCAGAACAAACCACCATTGATTTATGGAGATGGGGAGCAAACACGTGCTTTCTCTTATATTCATGATGTTATTCTGTGTATTGCAGAAGCGCCATTCATGGAGAAAGCACAAAACCAGATTATTAACATTGGTTCTGCGAAGGTCCACACGATCAATGAACTTGCTGAGAAGGTTATAAGAGCAATGGGAACAAACATAAAACCAGTGTATGCTCAGGCACGACATGAGGTAAAACACGCACACTGTACAACAAAGAAATCAGAGGAAATACTTAACTATAAGGATCTTACTCAGCTTGATGGGGGGTTGTTTCGCATGGCACAATGGGCGAAAAAGAATGGACCAATGGCGCCTATTGTTTGGGAGGATTATGAGATCACACATCGCCTGCCTGAGTTTTGGAAGAATCTTTCTCTCGAGTTTCCTGATGCTCCAAAACGGATTAATGCGGCGAATCTCTTAGGAGGGTAATATCATATTGTGTTTTACAAGATATGAAAGCTTAAATAGGAGGAACTAGGAAAAGAGATATCATAAGAAAACTTGTTCAAACATCTTCTTAGAATGTAGAGAGAAATACACATTTAACAAAGTAGAAAAAAATAGTAATGGCGCATGTAGCAACCATGCAGCATCTTTAGATTCGAGTGCTTTCTTGATACTGATAGGAATATTTGGAGCAATCAGCAGATTTTGTAGAACATACTGAAAAAATTGGCTTTTATTATTAATCCAATTATATTCCTTTTTTTCGTGAACATACACACATATGTAATTCCTAGTCCATCGCACACGCTTACTCAAAAAATCATGCAGTCCTTTTACATTCTTATGCCATACAGCAGCGTCTGGAACATAAGCAAATCTTCGATAACCACTCTTAGCGAGTCTCGCGATAAACTCAATATCTTGCGCATAATCTCCAACCTTTTGTGTCAGTTCTCTCCGAAACATAAATCCATTACTCCCCATACAATACGGTTTCTGTCGGTCAAGTTCAAGGATAAAATATCCTTCATGGTGTATTTTTGGTATTTTTTTATTCAACACGATCTGCGCATCAAGCGCACGATAGTGCGCAAAAGGATCAACGCCAACATAACTCAGATAACGATTCGTAGCATTGTCATCAGGATGAATATACAATCTGGGCACACTGGCAAAAATCGAAGGATCCTCTTCCAATGGTTTTATCATTAGATTAATCCATTCATGATCCATAAATTCTATATCAGATTCGGCAATAACGACATATTTTCCTGTTGATCTCCAGATTCCCTGATCCTTTCCCATGCCTGCTCCTTCTGCAAATCCTTTTGTGTTCGGAAAGATTTTAACACGATACTTTTTACACTCCCTTAGAACTGCAGGGTTGCTTCCTCCGTCAGTGATAATAATCTCGATACGATTTTGTGGGTAATTCTGCTTTCTTATGGATTCTAGTAACTTTATTACCCTAAAATCCTGTTCTTTCATTGGTGTAACAAAACTTACTTTAGGTTTCATTGTTTATTTCTTATAAATAGGCCATATAAAAAACCTATGCCGTATGCTATCTGGATGGTGAAGAATATCGTAAGGAGTGTGAGGCATGCACGGAGATGGTGGTGCTTTTGACTTTCATAGAACGAAAAGAAAAGGGCGAGAAGGATATATGCTATCAGTGGGATAATGAATATCTTATTAAACGAGGCGAGCAAACCAAAGAAGATAAGGTAGAGTACAAATATACTTGGGACAATAAACGAAGGTTGACTTATCATACGAGTGAGATCTCTTTGTTGGGATCGTGTTTTTCCATAGGTAAAAATCTGTCGTGATAGCTCGCGGATATTTTTTCTTCGTTTGTTGTATACAATAATCTCTGGGTTATAGAAGATGTGGAGACCTGCCATTTTTGCATCTGCGATAAACTTTGGGTCTTCTCCAGGATAAAGTGTTTCATTGAACAAAACAGAATCAAACACTTGTTTTCTGCAGATTAGATTTGCAGAGGTGAGATAGCGTTCATCACTCTCGCTGAGCATGCGACGTGGGACATATCGGGTGCTTGATTCTGCTGAACCAAAGATAGATGCGAGCGCATAGCCACTCACTTTCCCAAAGTATGTTTCTGCTGGGTGTGTTAGCTGTGGACCTCCTACAATATCGGTGGAAGGGTAGTTCTCAAAGAAGAGTCTTATTTTCTTCGACCAGTCTGATGGGAGGATGGTATGACCATTCACGAATGCGATGAGTTGTGTTGATGCTCTCTTCACACCACGATTTCTGTTTTGTGGCGGATTTGGTCCAACTTCGATGATCATCTTCACTTTTTCTTCCTGATTTTTTATGCTTGCGATGACATCATGTTCGTGATGTTCTCCGAGTGGTACAATTACTGTTATGAGTGCGCGCTTCATTTGATTACCTCTAGAGTACAGAGACACTCTGCGCAGGGTAATATCCAACAAAAGAATCTCTCATATAAAGCAGGGTTTATATTTATAATTGGATTGAATAGGTGATTAAGGAAAGGAAATGCCAATCTCGTAAAATTAAGCCTTCTGTTTAGAATCTTAAACTTTGGCAGTTCATAAAAGCAATCTTGAGTAAAATAATCAAAGGTAAAATAGCTAAACAAACGTCGATGGGTTGGGTCTCGGTAACTTACACCACATGAGAAATGCGGTACGCGAATGATAATTCGTGCTTTTGGCTTACAAATTCGTTTCAATTCTTCCATAACTGCTATGAAATTTTCAAGGTGCTCTAATACATGCGAGGTATAAACTTCTTCAAACTCGTTTGATTTGAATGGGTAGGGAAATTTGTTGAGATCATGGACAACATTAACGCCTTTTATTTTCACAATGTCTAGATTAATGTACCCTTTCCTGATATCTTTTCCACAGCCAAGATTTAGTTTTTTCATCGGGGGATGATCCTCACTAATTTATCGTAGATACGAACAAAGTCTTTGTAGGGAGAGGTTAATAAACGTAGTCTGATAACACCTAGTACCATCCAAGGTCCTGCACGCATGAAGTTGATATGTGAATATTTTGCATCGCTCCAGCGTGTTGGTATTTCTCGTATACGAAACCCTGCCTTTCGAACATTGTATACTAGATCTAGATCAAATGCCCAGTGTGACATTGTTAGATAAGGGAGTGCTCGTTCGAGTGCCTCTCGCCGAAATAGTTTTGCGCCACATTGCGTGTCTCGGTAGGGATAAAAGAAGAGCGCGCGAATCAGTGTATTATAAAGTCGTGAGACAATGATCCTTGCGGGGGTTGGTGGTGGTTCTATCTTTGCACCTGATAAGTAACGGCTTGCAATGATTCCTCCCGCGGTGCCTATTTTTTTTATAAGGTCATGGAAAGCATCAGGGGGAGTGGAAGCATCAGCATCTACAAATCCAATAAGGTTAGTATTTTTGGATAGTGCATATTTAAATCCCTCACTAACAGCAAATCCCTTACCGCCACGCACTAGATTCAAATAAGAAATTCTTCTATTCTTCTCTTTCATCTCCTTTACAACATCTTCTGTGCGATCGTGTGTGTTATTAATTACTACAAGGATATCATACTCTAGCTCCTTGTATATGCGAAGTGTTTCAAAATAGCTTGAGTAGATTTCTAGCGTCTTTCTGATCCGTCGCTCTTCGTTATATGCTGGTATTATTATCGTGATACGATCCATAAAAATCTATAATCTATACTCTTTTAAACATATTTGACTACCTACTAACAGAGACGGAAGAATAGTTTACATACCTCTGTGAGCACTAATTTCTTTATACCATTCTATTGTTTTCCGTATGCCTTCATCTAGAGATATTTTGGGAACCCATCCGAATTCACGCATTGCCTTTCCGTAGTCAAGAACAACCTTTGTTTTTTCTGATGCCTTGCTCAAATCATATTCTACCTTTAATACTTTTCCAGAAGCATTTATAATTTTATTGACAATCTCTCTAATTGATACACCGTCCCCTGCTCCTAGATTAACCAATAAGAACTTTGAATTTTGCCTATCTATTGCTATCTCTATAAAGGAGATCAAATCTGTAATATATACCAAATCTTTCTCTGATTGTCCATCTCCCCAAACAGTTATCTTCCCGCCATCGGGCTCTGTCATAACTTTTGTTATAGTTGCCGCAAGAACATGGGACTTTTCAAGATCAAATTTATCATGTGGACCATATACATTGGAATGTCTTATTACTGTATATTTCGTCTCGCCTATTTTTGAATAAAATTCACACATTTTTTCTAGATAAACCTTCGTCCATCCAGCTCCGAAATATTTTTCAGGAATCTCTGCTGAGAGATGAAAGCTATCTTCCTTTATTGGAGACTGACTTGGCTGATACATAATGCTACAGCTTGGGAAAATAACATGCGGAATTTTATTGTCATGTGCAGCTCTCAAAATAAGAGAATTCATTACCGCGTTATCTGTCACATGAATGTATGGTATTGTTTTGATATCCTTTGCACCCGATGTGATTGCAGCCATCTGAATCACAATATCTTTATCTTTTACAAGGTTCTTTACCGTTTCAGAATTCCTTAAGTCAGCTTTAATCA
The DNA here is from genome assembly GCA_964413975.1 of Candidatus Woesearchaeota archaeon. Classification (GTDB taxonomy): domain Archaea; phylum Nanobdellota; class Nanobdellia; order Pacearchaeales; family GW2011-AR1; genus UBA73. Next base: position 6,705 of record CAYPUL010000022.1, on the reverse strand, counting down.
TTCTTATATTTTGATTCGAAAGTGGCTGGGAATTTAAATAAGTTCCATATACTTCAAAATCCTCGTGTTGCGCGAAATGTTCTGCGGTATTCCTACCTATAAACCCTGTTGCGCCGCAAACCAAAATTTTTCTTCTCTTCATGTCTCAACAAAAACATTATATCTTTTAAAAGCAAGATCCTTATCTTTCTTATACCATTCCATTGTTCTTTTTATTCCTTCCTGCAGAGGGATCTTTTGAGAAAAGCCGAGTGAAGCAGCCCTAGTTATATCCATCACTCTTATTTTATCCCCACCAAGACTTTTGGAAGGTTCATATAATACCTCTGGTTTCTTATCCAAATTTGCAATAATTATATTTACAATGTCGCGTATAGTATGTCTGGTCCCGCTTCCTAAATTAACAGGCAGATTATAACCCTTTTCTACCACGAGCATCATTCCTCGAGCAACATCCTCGGAATATATAAAGTCTCTAATAGAGTTACCATCTCCCTTTACTTTCAGTGGATTCTCGCCAGAAACTGCTCTATGAATTAAAGCAGGAATTACTAGCGCGTTTTCTGGATCAAAGTTGTCATGGGGGCCATATACATTAGCCGGCCTCACAATTGAAATTTTATCCAGCCTGTATTGAATCTTATAAGCTTCTGCCTGTAACTCCCCAGTTCTTTTTTGCCATCCACCAAAAATATCGTTGGGAGAGGGGAGAGTTTTAGCTACATCATCCTCAAAGAATACTTCGGCAGGTGCATAGACGCCAATAGAGCTTGTATAAAGGTAACGTTCAACGTTGCATCTTCTTGCAGCCTCCATCATGTTGGTATTAAAAAGGAGAGACGGAACAAAATAGCTTGCAGGCTTTTCCTTCATCATTTTTGGAGAGCCTTTAATCCCAACTAAACTAAATACAATTTCCATATTCTTACACACCTCCATGCATTTATCAAAATTGGTTAGATCGGCGGAGATAAATTCTGCTTCAGGATGTGCTCTTGAAGGATCATCTAATGAGACAACTCTTACTTTAGCACCCTCACTGATAAGAAGTTCTACAAGAGGTTTTCCTATTAAACCAGTGCCTCCAGTTACAAGGACTCTTTTATTTTTGTAAAAGCTCATTTTTTTCTCCTACCAAAAGGTCTTTTATCATATTGAAATCTTGCTTCATACTATGCTGAAGTATCTTCGCCTTGATTTGATTGGTTTCTGAATTATAGGTGATGTAAGAAACATGATCTGATCCATGATATTTAAAATCATAGGTTATGACATCTTCCCATAAATTCGCAAGCTTGTCATATACCTTAGTATTATTGGGATCGGAGAGTAATCCATCACTTTTAAACCGAGCCATCATTCTTTTTTTAGCTTCTCTACTCGAGCAGACACATTCTATCAGAAGCACTTCAGTTCCACATGCCGAAGCAACGCCGTATAATTGTTGTCTCCGAAAGCCATACCGATGGACGCTATCAACGATAACACCTCGATTATTGTTTAGAAATTCAGCAGCCATTCTATCTATTTGTCGTAAGATTCTATCCTGTTTTTTTGGCATCTTTTTCATTCCATCTATCCTTCTCAATTCATTTTGATCTATAAGCTCAAAATCCCCTAGATTTTTAATTAATTTTTTCGCAAGAGTGGTCTTTCCTGTTCCGGGTAGACCGGCAAGCACAATAAGATATTTCCGCATCGCTGTCATATATTTTTCTACTAATCTTTGTTATATAAACTTTAGGATACTTCTCTCAATATAAAGATTAAAGCTGTTGATTATAATAAATTTTATAAAGATCTCTCTTAATATAGCCTCACTTGACAATGAGATCCCCCTATTTCGGTAATGTTATCGAAGCTTCTTTGATGTTTACAGAAGAAGAAACTCTCGAGATGTTCAAAAAATTTTGCGCTATCCGTTTTTTCGAGATTGAAGTAAAAAAAGCTTATGATAAGGAACTAATACAGATGCCGATCTATTTATCTTTAGGGCAAGAAGCGATTGCTTCAGCATTATCGGTTGTTTTAAAGAGATTAAAGCCTGCAATCTTTGCGCAGCATCGTGCACATGGTACTTATATAGCATTTGGAGGAGATTCAAGGGAATTAACGGATGAATTATTACACCGCGATACTGGCTGTGCTAAAGGAATGGGAGGGTCAGCTTCTATTCATTCACCAGAAATTCGTATGTACGGCCACGATGGCCTTATGGGAACACAAATCCCTATCGGGGTAGGATATTCTCTTGCGCAAAATTATAAAAGATCAAATCCGGATTATACTTTGATTTTAATGGGGGACGCGTCTGCTGAAGAGGACTATGCCTTAGGAGCTATTGGCTACGCCACGCATAAAAAACAGCCTATTTTGTTTGTATGCGAAGACAACAATCTTTCTATTCTTACTGAAGTGAAAGTGCGAAGAAACTGGAAGATAGCCGATGTCGCGCGCTCTTTCGGAATGGAAAGTGTAGAAACAACTGATGATCCGTGGAGCATAATGCACTACACTAAAAAATTGCTTCCAAATCTTCCAGCATTCTTAAATATACACACTGCCCGAGCGGTCTGGCATGCGGGAACAGGAAGCGACGGCCCTCTAGAGTGGGATAGGTTTGAACTAGTAAGGCAAGAACTTGAAAGAATAGGTTTAGGAAAAGAGGCGAGGCAGATTGAAAAAGAAACAAAAAAGGAAATGGAGGAACTCTGGCTGGAACAGCTAAAATTAGAGCGATGACAGAGACTAGTCGCGATGTTATTAAAAGAATCTCAGAGAAGCATCTAAAAGAAAATAACGGAGTCCTTTTGGGCCAGTGTTTAACAGCAGTCGGATGGGTTGGGCATACAGTACCAGAACTAACTGAAAATGACGGACTTATTGAACTTTCAATGGCAGATGTCGCAGGAGGAGGAATAGTAGTTGGTGTAGCTCTTGCTGGAAGACGTCCTATCTATGTTGTCCGTTATCAGGGATTCCAGTGGTTTAATGCAGTAATGATAGTAAATTATGCTGCCAAATCTAAAGAGATGTGGGGTATTCCCTGCCCTTTGTTCGTTCGTTCTATTGCAATGGATGCAAGTGGGAGAAAAGGCCGTGCTATGGGACCTGTTGCCTCAAATAGCCATCACGGGATTTATTACCGTATGCCAGGAATTCCTATTGCTGCACCAATGACTCCTAAAGAATATCAGGATGTGTGGGATTATTTTATGAGCCACGACGATCCAATTTACTGTAGCGAGCATCGTAGAGGGTGGGAAGTTGATTTCGAAATAGAAGATATTATAGAAAAAGAGGCCGATATAACATTATTCCCTATATCTTCAACTAGATTAAATGTTCTTCAGACTCTTGAAGATTTAAGAAAACTGGGCATTAGATGTAATGTTATAAATATACTTTGGCTAAAACCTTTTAGCCTAAATAAAAAGGATGAAAAAATCTTACAGGCTTTAAGAAATTCGAAGTATGGTGGGCTTGTTATAGATGGTGATTATATTAACGGCGTAGCAAAGGGAATTGCCTTCGATTTAATGCATGAGTATAATAAAAAAATATACGCTTTAGCATTGGATGAGAGAACAGCAGGATTTTCGCCTCAGAAAGATAACCTAGCACCGTCACCACAAAAAATCATTGGAAAAATAAATGAAATAATTAAATTAAACTGATTTGATCTCCATAATCTTTTTATAATCTCTTTTATAATTAGGTTATATGAAAAGAGCATTAATAATTACAGGAAAGTTTGTTCAGGATCACGAGTTTATCTATCCCTATTATAGACTAAAAGAAGACGGATTTGAAGTTACCGTAGCCACAGAAGAAGGGCAGGATACGATTGGAGCGCTCGGGACAAAAATACCAGTAGATAAAAAAATTGAGAATATAAATCCTGAGGAATATAAGTTATTAGTAATCCCGGGGGGTGCAAAGGCGATGGAATATATGAGACAGAATAAAAAAATACTAGATTTAATTAGCGACTGGGATAAAAAAGGAAAGATTATAGCCTCTATTTGTCATGGCAGTCAATTATTAATCTCCGCAAAAGTAGTTATGGATAGAAAAATAAGCGGCTATTATAGTATAATGGATGATATTAATAATGCGGGGGCTACCTATATAGACGCGCCGTTTGTAACTGATAGAAATATCATTAGTTCGCCTCATTATAAGCACCTTGGGCCTTGGATGAAAGAATCTCTTAGATTATTCTATGAAAAATATGATAAAGAAAATTAGAAATTCTGATATTGATAACGAAAGATTATCGAAAATTCTAATCCCAATAGATAATGCTTTAAAAGATTTTGATTTTTCGAATATTGTAATAGAAAAACCGTGGGGATATGAATATCTTTTATACGAGAATAAAAATGCTTCTATCTGGGTATTGCATATCAAGCATGATTGCTTAACATCAATGCATTGCCATTTGAATAAAAAAACAGCTTTGATATTGTTATCTGGAGAAGCAGTTTTTACGACACTAGAGCAAGGGTTTAATCTAAAAGAGGGAGACGCCATCATTCTAGATAAAAAAGTATTTCATTCGACACAAGCACTTTCTCAAGAAGGCATAATGTTAATGGAGATAGAAACACCATCTCAGAAAACAGATCTTCTGAGACTATCTGATAATTATGGAAGGCAACTAAAAGGATATGAGTCACAGGATGCAGCGTCAAAAAATATATTGAATTATAATTATATATCATTCAACAATAATGAATATGGAATAAAAAAAAGGATAAAAAATGTTGAAATTAGCTTAGAAAAGTTCAGCGATTTTACACTAGCAAGAAATTATTTTAGGAAAATAAATAATGGAATCGCTATCATTCTAAATGGGCGTCTGTTAAATGACGACAACGGATATATATTTTCTATAGGGGATATCCTAGATATTTCTCTGTTAAATGAAGGCGATCATAACTATATTATTCCAGAGAGTTTGGAAGTTTTAAATATAGGAAAATATGGTTCACATTAAATCAAAAATCAACGGAGCTGCTATCTTCTTTGATTTTGATGGCACCTTAGCAGACACAATGGAGGACAATTATAAATCTTGGGATATTACATTTAAAGATTTAGGTATTAAAATAAAGAGGGAAGATTATTTTCCGTTGGAAGGAATGTCTCTAAGAGAAATAGTAAAATTGATAATAAAAAAATATAATGGTAAGGATCTTGAGATAGATAAAATAATAAGAAAAAAGGAAGAGATCTTTAGAAATATTAATAAATTCTCGCTATATGAAGGTAGTATAGAATTAATTGATAAACTTAAAGATAATCAAGTTTTTCTTGCACTGGTATCTGCTGCTTTGAGAGATAGGATATTTAAAACAACACCCCTAGAATTCCTTAGCAAATTTAATATTGTGATAACATCTGATAATTTTGAAAGATTTAAGCCCTATCCGGACCCATATTTGAAAGCCTTAAATGCATCTGGTCTAGAGGCAGGGAGTTGTATCGTAGTCGAAAATTCTCCCTTTGGTATAAAAGCAGCTAAAAGCGCAGAGCTTTATTGTATTGCCATAGCATCAACGCTTGATAAATCATATTTAAAAGAGGCTGATGAAGTTGTTAGTAATCTCTCAGAGTTAAAAAATTGCGAGAGAATTGCTTCTCTACTAAGATAGATTAAAATCTATGTTTTGAATTCCAAACTTGCACACCATCCAAATCAAAACTGAAGTTCATTATCTCCCCACCAGCAGCCATTAAAGCTCTTCTCAAATCATTTCTCCTTTTGGGGGAGAAAAAAAATAGGATATATCCTCCGGATCCAGCTCCTAATAATCTGCCCCCATATGCACCATTTTTTGATCCAATCTCGTACAAACTATCTACAGTCTCGCTAGAAATCCTAGGATCTAAAGACCTTTTAATCACCCATGTCTCATTTAAGAATCTCCCAAGGGTTTCTAAGTGATTAGTTAATAAGGATTCTTGAATTTCATAGGTCAATTCTTTTAATCTCATAAGTTTAGCTATCATCTCTTTTTCATCTTGATAAAAAGATCTCTCCTGGCTATGATGAACATCTCCCGAATCTCGCGATCTGCCCACATAACAAAGGAACATATGGTCCTCTAATTCAGATATAATCTCTCTTTTTAGTCGAATAGGGAAAACAAGAGATTTATCTTTACTAAACTCCATAAGATTAAATCCCCCAGTGACTGTTGCATATTGATCCTGCCATCCACCTTTTATTTTAAGTTCCTCTCTTTCAGCACGGAAAGCTAGTTCTGCAATTGAATAATCATTATATCGAGTGTCCATTAACTGATTAAATAAGCTACAAACTAAAACTGCTGAGCTAGCAGACGAGCCGAGTCCTCTTCCCGGCGGCAAATCGCTATGGATATACAATTCAAATCCAAAATCAGGCTGCATTAATTTTATAGCGGCTTTAATTAAATCTAGTTTTCCGTTATAATTCAATTCGTTTATCGAACTAAACAACATCTCATTATCAATATCAGAGTTTATAAGAATTTTCTTATCAGCTCTCTTAAACAAAGTACCATAACAATATTTATTTATAGCAGCACTAATAACCGCGCCACCATGTTTTTCAAAAAAATATGATAGATCAGTGCCGCCGCCTGCGAAACTAACCCTTAAAGGAGCACGTCCTTTTACAATTGGATAATTTTCCGGTTTGATTAATTCGCTACG
>CAYPUL010000021.1:1436-11832 GCA_964413975.1 Candidatus Woesearchaeota archaeon | reverse complement strand
TACTTTCTCGATAAAACAAACAAACTTCAATCGCTCAATACAATTGCTACAACAGAAGTAACCTCTTCTGGGAAAAAATTTGGAGATGTTATTGCATACGTAAACGAGAGCACACGACTGCTTAATGGAAAAATCCAGGAAGGTAGACTCTGCTTTTATGGTATAGTAAAATCAGATTTCTGGACACCGGCAGCAAGAAAGATGTTTGAAGAGTGCGCCGCCTTTGTCGCGGGAGTCTGCCAGAAAGACGATGACTGTCCACTACCAGCAGACTCACCACCGTTCTGTAAAGACGGAGATGTGTACAAAACGCAAACGATAAATACATGCACTAACCCTGGAAAACTCAGCGCACAATGTGATAGCAGCACACAAGATGTTCTTGTTGAGGACTGTCAATTCGGCTGTGAAAACGGCGCTTGTCTCACAGGCAAGCATGATGTTGCACTCATAACATTCGCACATGCTGTTAATAATATAAAAATTGAAGAAGATGATGGTATAGTTATTTCTGGGAATGAATTGCGTTGTAACAACAAGTACAAGATCTCTATAACAACAGAGAATCAAGGAGATTTTATTGAAGATGTTACGTTCCAAGGTTCACTTGGCACTTTATTAGTCAACCATCTAAAGATAGATGGCTTAGCACCACAAGAAAAAAAATTAAGGACAAGATCAATAGAACTGGACCTTAGCGAAGGGAATTATCTTCTCGCGATAGAAGCAACACTTACAGGTCAGAATGACGCGACACCAGATAACAATAGAGCGACGCGGGATATTACGGTTATCTGCCGACCAATTGTTTGTAATAGCAATACAGACTGCAATGATAATAATCCAGGGACATTCGACGAGTGCATAAACCCTGGTACAGACACCAGTGAATGTAGAAACACGCCGATTAACTGTGCATCAGACGCTGATTGTGGTTTTACCGGCTTCCTAGGACAAGAATTCTGTGCTACACGAAACATAGCAAAGAACTTCCAAGAAGCGAAATGTAACAACCCGGAGACATTAGAGAGCTCATGTTCAGTTACTATAGAAACACGAATTCTAACAATGTGCCAAGCGGCATGTGCAAATGCTGCTTGCATTCCCTGCAATACAAATGTAGATTGTAATGATGATGATCAATCAACAACTGATATCTGTCACAATCCTGGAACGCCGCAGAGTTTCTGTACGAATGATCCAACACAGCTACCAGCGGCATGCACTACGAACACAGACTGTGGAACAGACAGCGTTATCGGACAACCATTCTGCGCAGAAAAAGATGTTAAAGAACTCGTAAGAACATTCACTTGTAATAACCCTGGAACATCAGAAAGTTCTTGTAGCTCAACAACAATTCAACGAAGAAAAACAATCTGTCAAGACCAATGTCTCAACGGACAGTGCGTTAGTGTACAATGTAACAACAACGATGAATGCAATGATAATAATCCAACAACGATTGATATCTGCAACAATCCTGGAACATCGCAGAGCTTCTGCACTAATAATCCTGTGAATATTATTTGTAAATCAGATGTCGAATGCGGTATTGATGGTTTTGTATCAGAGAATATCTGCCTCGGCAAAGACATCACACGACTTTTCCAGTCATTCGTTTGTCATAATCCAAACACCCCGCAGAGTTTCTGTTCATCAACACTAGAACAGAGAACAACACAAAGTTGCACACTCGCCTGCCAAAACGGTCAATGTCTCAACCCGCGTTGTATAACAAACAATGATTGTGATGATAATAATCCAAAAACGATTGATGAGTGTATTAATGCTGCGACAAATGCGGCAGAGTGTAGAAACACACTGATTAACTGCGTATCAGACGCTGATTGCGGCACAGACACATTCCTTGGACAAGAATTCTGTATCGGAAATGTTGTCTATAAAAACTTCCAGGATGCTATATGCAAAGATCCGGGAACAGTAGCATCGAGTTGTCTTATCGACATATCAGCAAAGCTCGTTCATACTTGTATAAATGCTTGTGCGAATGGGGTATGCATCAGATGCAATAGTGATAGTGATTGTGATGATAACAACCCTAGAACAAGAGATACTTGCTTTGCTGCAGGTAGTGTGATCAGTCATTGTCAGAGCACAGATGTATGTACCTCGCTCTGTACAGTAGGAACAAAACAGTGTTTTGGGAATGGTGTTCAAGTATGTGGTGACTTTAATGGTGATGGTTGTACTGAATGGAGTCTGCCTGCTGATTGTGGATTTGGAAAGGCATGTAGTGCAGGAGAGTGTTTTGCTCATTCAATAACCTGTAATAATCTCTGTACCTTGGGAGCACACCAATGCACAGGAAACGCTGTACAAATCTGTGCTGACTATAATGGTGATGGTTGTACTGAATGGAGTCTGCCTGCTGATTGTGGATTTGGAAAGGCATGTAGTCAAGGTAAATGCATACTACAATGAATATAAACAATCGAACACTCACGACAAACAATATAAATGTTTATAAGGAAAAAACACTGGAGAAACAAAGATGAAAAGAAACACAGGAAAAAGATCATTAAGCAGCCTTCTCCTTGCGACAACCGCTGTAATCTCATCGTATAACGCAAACTGCATTCCGATAAATACGCCGCCACAGATTGTGCAGCAAGATGGACCGCAAGATACAATAAATGGTATTGTTGGACAGCAATACACACGAACATTCGCAACCTATGACAATGAAGGGAACTTCTCTGGATATATGATTGACATTCGGACACCGAACTATGCAACAACACGCTGGATCATTGTAGATCACACTACTGATGATATCCACTACGATGGCAGGATTATTGATCTTCAAAATGGAGATAAGACAGATATAACATTCTCAAACAGCGACACACTAAACTGGAAGGACGGAAGCATTCGAATCAATGCGAATAGCACACCAGTAGCATATGGAATATCAAATCTAGGCACATTACAAGATGGTATTCTTACTATAACTGCAACAAACAATTATATTGGCACGAGTCAACTCTTTCTTACCGCGATCGACACGCATGGAGATAATTCAACATGGTCGGGCAGCGATTATGTAACACAACTTGCTCCGCAACAACCACCGATACAACCGCCTTCGGATAGTAATCTCCCGGATAATCTGGAATCTCTTCTTGAGCGAGCGCATCTCGAAGTAACTGACCTTGAAGGAAATTTCATTGATGTAATCACGCAGCAGGAATTTGGATTACGCTTCTTCCTGCCAAGACAACTTGAGGCCTTTTTCATTCCTAGACTTAGTATACAAGATCGTAATAATCCATGCATATCATCCAGCGCAACATCACTTACAAAAACTACAACAACAGATAATTTAGTTATCTATAGTGCAAACGGCAGCATCATACGAGAACAAGGATGTGTTGGCCAAGAAGTTGTTGAACCTTCGGTGGAAATTACTGTCGGCGGAATCACGCGGAGCTACAAAGATCCTGTATTCGCAAATCCATAGAAATCACGTACTGTTATCTCTCCCAGTAGAAACGTTTCCATATCCTATAAAATATACATCTCAAAACGATTGTCTTTATAAATAAAACAAGAGCTACTCTAGAATAGCAAAAGAAAATGACAAAACAAGTGGTATATGCTACGATAAGCGCACTTTATATTACAATTCTACTTCTAACAACAGTCAGCGCGATTACGGCGGCAATAGGTAATTCTCGTATGATTATTCGTGCTCAGGAAGGAGAAATCATTGAGCGTTCAATTCTCGTACGAAACGTTAATGAGGTCGCGGTCAACATTGAAATAGTTCCTTCTGGCGATCTTGAAAAAGAAGTTGTAATCGAAGAAAAAAGTTTCGTGCTAGAACCAAGAGAAGAAAAGAAGGTACCATTCACCATAAGAGCAACGAAATCAGGAACAACAGAAACGGTGATGAATGTGCAGTTTATACCACCAGCGGGAAATGCTGTTGGACTCGCAGCAAAGGTAATCCTTATTACCGAAAGCGGAACAGACAACACAGAAGAAGACCTAGATACTAGTGATGATAGTACTGATAATGCTCAAGAAGAAACACGGGAAGCATCATTAGAGAGCGAGAGTACACAATCAAAAATCCCATTCGTAATAATCCTTCTGTTATCAGCAACGATTTTAATTATAATCCTCTTGATCCTTGTTCTCTTACAGGCACGAAATAAAAAACAACAAAAGAGTGTGGGGAGGCAGCGTGAATGAGAAGAACAGAGGTGAACTACTCCTTGGGATTATACTTATCACTTTTCTCATGCTCCCCTTCGCAACAGCTACAATAACTACGGATGTCGGTTACATAATAAAATCATCAGAAGGAATCGATACGCTCCTCCTTAGAGAGTTATCACGATTAAACTACACGTACCAAGTAATCTATGAAAACGATCTTTTTAGGATAAATCTCGAAGAATACAAGCTTATTATGATCGGTGATCAAAATCTATTAGACGCAAAAAGCATACCGATCTCTCTGCATAAATCATTCATTATAAACAAAGATAATTTTTATAAAAAATCCTCGACAAACTATCAACTCGGATGGGCGATAAGCAGATCTCTAAAAACAAGTCCAACACAGCTCAAGATAGAAGACCGAAACACTGATATTACCAGAAATTTACCTACAGATTTCAATGCATACACGCAGGCAAAACAAGGCATAGCGACAGCAGCCCTTAGTGTTCCTCCGCAAGGCACAAAAGTACTAGTGACAGCATCACGAGATCCGGTACTTGCGACTCTTGAGCCAGGAAAGAGGCTCTTGAACAGAGAGATACTCCAAGAAAGAAGCGTCTTTTTCGGAATGACTTCTGCCGAGTATTGGACGACAGAGACAAAAACCCTCTTCAGAAACTCGCTCATCTGGGTTCTCGAAGGAAGTGACTTCGACAACGATGGTGTGCGTTCAGACAGTGATTGCAACGACAACGATCCATCAATAAAACCAGGAGCAAACGAGATACCATACGATAATATAGATCAAGATTGCTCAGGTTCTGATCTAAACGATGTTGATATTGACGGTTTTATATCTTCTCGTGTACAAGGTCCGGATTGCGATGATAGTGATCCTACAATAAATCCAGAAAGTATTGATAAAGCTAAAAACTGTAAAAACGATAAACCGATACTCGTACCGATACAAAAAATAACTCTCTTTGAAACAGAAGAAGTGAGAATAACACCACATGCGACTGATCCTGAGAACGATCCACTTACTTACACTATAAGCGATAACCGTTTTTCTTATAGGGGTGATAGTTTTGTCTGGCAAACAACGAATGATGATGCGGGAGAGTATAGATTAATGTTAACAGCATTAGATGGAGAATTTTCTGATACAACAGAGGTAATACTTGAGATAAAGAACAAAAACAGGGCTCCAAGATTCACACAACAAATCCCTGATCTAATTTGGGATGAGGACAGCCAAGCAACACTAGATCTAAAAGATTATGTCATTGATGACGATGATGATGTTATCCAATTCGGCATAGAATCAACCTCAGAAGATACACACATAACCGCAACAACAGGTAATTATAGGGTTATTACCTTCACGCCTGAAGAAAACTTTTTCGGGAGTGACTGGATAATTTTCTGGGCGTATGATGGAAAGGATAAATCACGATCGAATAGAATAACACTCAGGGTAAGTCCGATAGATGACCCGGTGACTTTTATAGCAACAATACCAGATTATGAGTGGGAAGAAGATAGTGTGCTTCAAGATGCGATTAATCTCAAAGACTTCTTTAAGGATCCAGACTCGGATCTTAGCTTTACTGTCAGCGGAAACAACGCAATAAGTGTAACAATAGATAGTGGGATAGTTAGTTTCCTACCTCACAAAGACTTTGCAGGACTAGAAGAGATAGTGTTTCGAGCGACAGCACCAGAATCATTCGTAGAATCAAATAGTGTTAAATTAACACTGATTGAGAAAGGTGAACCGCCAGAATTAAATGACCTAGAGTGCGAAACAACGATAAAAGAAGACACAACACATCAGTGTCTGATTGCTGCAAGTGATTTTGAAAACAACGAGATAACGCTTACCACAAAAAATGAACAAAATCTCCGTTGTACAATAAAAGGAAATAGCTTAGAATATACGCCTTACCAGGATTATGCTGGTATTGCGTCATGCACAATTGTTGCATCTGATATCCATGGGAAAGATGAAAAAAAACTAGAGGTGCTAGTAATACAGATAAACGATAGTCCGCGCATCATCTCATTCACACCTGCAGAAAGAGTCGTGTTGGTAAAAGAAGGAACTAGGAAAGAATTCTCGTTAAGCGTACAAGACAAAGAATCCGCACAAACAACAATCGTGTGGTATGTGAATGGCTATGAGAAAGCAAGAGCTGTAGGAACGCGAGCAGAATTTAGTTTTAACGAACAGCCAGGAAGCTACTTACTAGAAGCACACATCTCAGACAGTTCATTAACAACCATAACTGCGTGGGATGTGATTGTTGGTTCTCACAGAGATTTACTATGTGCAGACGCAGGTGGAAAAGTCTGCTCTGAAAAACAAACCTGTACAGGATCAGTACACGAAACAAAAGATACGCTCAGCTGCTGTCTCACAACATGTACTTCGAGATTCGAAGATGCAAAAACGTGTAAAGAACGAAACGACAAGATAAGAATAGAGATCAAAGATCCAAAAGAAAACAAAGAATTCGAAGCAGGAGAGGTAATGGAAATAGAACTAGAACTTGAGAATGGTTCGGAAAAAGATCAGGATTTTGATATTAGTATGTACCTGTACGATAGCAAGGAGGATGAGTCGCTTGTTGAAGAGAAGAGCTCTGTGGAGATAAAAAGCAGGAGATCAAAGACGGTCAAACAAGAAATGACGGTGCCAGATTCGCTCGATCCGGAGAATAATCTTGCGCTTCTTGTTGTTGTAGAGGATGATATCTGTAATCAAGATAGTATACCGATCAGGATAGAACGGCAAAAAGAAGATATAGAAATACTAGGAGTAACACTACCACAAACAGTAACTTGTGGAGAAGAAATAGAAGCAAAGGTGCGTGTGGAAAACAGAGGGGAAAGAGATCAATCACTAAGAATCAAGATAAAGAACGATAAACTAAAGATTCATAAGGAATCAGAACTCTTCAAACTAGAAAAATACGGAAAAGATGACAGAGAATCAAGAAAATTATCATTGATAATCCCGCAGAAAGTGAAGAGCGGAACCTATACACTAGAAATAAGTGCTCTCTCATCAACAGAACAAGAGATGATACAAAAAGATGTGGGAATTAGCTGTGTGACTGAAGAAGTACCAATCAGAACAATAACAGAAGAAAGAACAATAATAACACCACCTTCACTTGGGTTAAAAAAAGAACAAGCAGAGAAGAAAAATACGATCCTTCCGTACCTTATTATAGCCTTACTTGATAGCAGTGTTATAGCACTCATTATTGTTGCGCTCCGGATGAGAAAACAAAAAACAGTTCTATCCAGGAAAAGTACATCCGCTCCTTCTACTTAATTCCTCAAATCGCAAGATACCGGTTAAACGTGTTCCATTTCCAAAGTCCCAGGTTGGATAAGATTCTATTCCTGCATCTTCACAGATTCTTGTCATACCTTGTCCATTGGGAAGCGAGCATTCAACATACGATATATATTCCCAACTCTTCCCAAACAGCTTTTTCTGTTCTGAGCAATGCGGACACCAGTAAGCACCATACATGGTAATTCCCTTCTCGGTTAAACAGCGTGCAAAATCATCATATTTTCCAGGTTGTCTACTTGACCACCACAAACCAGCAACAATCGAGGTAATAACCAACACAATCACAATCCATGTTGATTTCTTCATTACTTCTCTTTAATGCGCACTTTCGAGAGTGGGGTAAACTCCCGCCAGGAAAGTTCAAACAGCTGCTCCATAACCTGCGCAAAATAATCTGTTGATATCCAGACAGCAACATCATAATTCGGATGAATTGATTTATCATCAGTTAACATAAACATGAGCTGCTCTGAATCAACAATAGCAAAGCGCCCCTTCATATTCCTATGAGTCGTGTCTCGCACATCAGAGATCCGTGATAAATGTCGTGCGACCTTGATATTATCGCTCGTAATCGGTGCTGCTATCCGTAAGACAACACCGCGTCGTCGCGCCTTCTCCAAAACCGGAAGTAATATTTCCATCTTTCTATTCAGTCCATCATCGGTCGTTGCAATCGTAACTGTCTTTTCTGCATTTCTAATCATCATATCAAGATGATTATACATATTCTGCCGCCCACGTAAGCTTCCCGAGAGATCAGAAGGCTCAACAAATTTAATACCATTATCGAACAATGAAGTCAATTCGGCAAGAACATCATCACTCTTTAGTTCTTCAAGACGTTTCGCCTTCTCCTGAGCGTTCAGAACCAGGTTCCGTTTAACGCGCTCAACAACCTCAGAAGGCTTTAACGCAACGAACCGAATTGGCTTTCCAATCTTCATCACAATAAAGCCTTTTTTTTCCAATGACTCAAGAATATCATAGGTTCTTGACCTGGGCACATCAGAGATATTACTTAATTCTCCAGCTGTTGATATTCCCCTAGACAACAATGCTGTCCAGACGCGCGCTTCATACAAGTTCAGATCGAATATCTTCCGCAGCCGGCTCAAAAATTCCTCCTTAATTATCATTATCCAGTTTCACTTCTCTATCACTCTTAAAATAATAGAAGTATTTAAATCTTTTCCAAAAAAAACACCCTACAAAGTCATAAAATTACCTGAGTTTGACACCGATTTTTTTGTCTTTCACAGTAAAAAAATCTATGTTCTTTGCACTGCGTATGTCGACAAAAACAATCGTCCGCGCACTAGTTCGCTCACGTAAAAAAGGAAGATGTAAGCTGAGCAGAGATTGTAATTCATCGTCGATAAAAAGCTGCACATCTACAAGATCACCCTTCTGTAAACCTATCTTCTTCCGTGCAGCCTGAAGATATCGCGCAATCTCGCGACTATATCCTTCAGAGATAAGGTCTTGGGTAAGCGTGCGATCAAGTTCAACAGAAAGCTCTGTCCCTTTTTCGAACTCTAGGTTTTTTACCTGTAACTGTCGCCGAATAATCGCCTGAGATTCCTCATCGAAAGTGACATTACTTGTTACTCGAGCTAGACGTAACGGCCAGCGTAATCCAATCTTTGCTTCATCTCGTTTCGCCATTCCTGTCTCGAGAATCTTTAGCAGTATACGGAAATGTTCCTCGAGCTGAGGAGCAATCTTTTTTTGGTCCAGAGGAGGAAATGCACTTAAATGAACAGATTGTTCTCTCTGACCGAGTTCCCGCCATAATGACTCGCATAAGAATGGACAAATCGGCGCAAGAATCCTTACTAGACCAACAAAAATCTCTTTTAACATTCCGGATACTTCATCACATCGCTCTCGGATCATCTGAATGTATGTCCGACTAAGATCTTGAACTAGGAACCTCTCAAAAAGCTGCACTACCTCAGGAAATCGATACGAATTATATGAGGTGATTGCTGCTCGAACAAATGAGAAATACCTCGATAGAATCCAGCGGTCCTCAAGAGCGAGGACGTGTGTTTTTTTCTTCTCTAATCCAGAAATAAAATTTTTGAGATTCAAAAAGATAGTCATAACTTTCTGTATCTCTCGAAACGCTGCTTCATCAAACAGAAAATCATCCCCCCTTGACAACTTCGCAAAATAATACCTTAGATAATCTCTGTTGTAACGTTCAATAACCTTGGATGGGAGAACAGCATTTCCAAAAGATTTAGACATCTTCTGTCTTCCAATGCCTAACACCAGTCCGTGAACCAAGATACTTGTAAAGGGCTGTTGATCAAACAAGATCTCAGAGAGAATAAGTTGTGAATTCCACCATCCCCGAAACTGGTCTGTTCCTTCTATATTAAGGTCGGCAGGCCAATATCTCTTAAATGTTTTTTTATCTTTTGGGTAACCAAGGCTCGCCCAACTTGAAACACCAGAATCAAACCACACATCTAAAACCTCTGGTACTCGACGCAATACCTTACCACGGTTAGTGGTAATAGTAACTTTATCAATTGCAGGCTTATGCATGCCGATATGCTTCCTTCCGGATAGCTTTTTCAGCTCTTCAATACTTCCCACAACGAGCTTTTCGCCGCTTGCATAATCATACCAGATCGGTAAGGGAGTGCCCCAATATCGTTGTCGTGAGACAGGCCAGTCACCAATACCCTCTAACCATGCTCTCATCCGTAGTTTCATATAATCAGGAATCCAATTCACCTTCTCATTCTCTGCCAATAATTTCTTTTGTATCTTCGATATCTTCAAAAACCACTGTGGTTGAGCAATCATCAATAATGG
>CAYPUL010000021.1:0-1336 GCA_964413975.1 Candidatus Woesearchaeota archaeon | reverse complement strand
TCATTTTCTTTCCGACAAACTCATCTGTAACACGATAACTTAGTCTGATGCGATCAAAAAGATTATGAACAAGGTCTTTCGCAATGATCCAATGCTCTCCAGCGTCTGTTTCAACTTCCTGATAAACAACAGCAGGATGCACCATTACTGCGGTATTCGCGGGCAATGTCCAAGGAGTTGTTGTCCAAATAATCAAGAATGCTTTCTTCTTCTTCAGAGGAAACTTCACAAAAACAGAGGGGTCACGTTGCTTGCCATATTCTATCTCATTGAAGGCAACGGCAGTTTCACATCTAGGACAAACGTGTACTGGATATTTCCCCAGATACAACAGCCCTTTTTTATCAGCCTCTTTAAACGCGCCCCAGATAGATTCGATATATGAATCATCAAATGTTAAGTAGGGATTTTCCCAATCCATCCACACGCCAAGATTCTTAAACTCTTGATTCATAACGCCAATATACCTTGTTGCGTGTGCTTGACATTGCGCAACAAATCTTGCAACACCATACTGCTCAATATCGCTTTTGTTCTTTGTCCCAATCTCCTTCTCAACCTGTAACTCTATTGGAACACCGTGTGTATCATATCCTGGACGATCAAACACATCATAGCCCTGCATTCTTCGAGAACGGAGGGCAATATCCTTTAGGATCTTGTTTAGTGCAGTACCCATATGGATATTGCCTGTTGCGTAAGGCGGACCGTCCATAAAATAAAATTTCTTGCCTCGTGAGTTTTTCTCTTTTACCTTTTTGTAGATCTTTTCCTTCTCCCAAAACTCAAGTATATTTTCTTCATTTGTTTTCATACTTTTATTCATAGTACACTTTCTTCTCCGATCCTTTTATAGTTTCCGTTTGCTAACTCAATACTCAGAATACCCTCTAGCAACTTCACCAACAACAGCGAAATTCTTTTTTAATAGCGGTACATTATTCGTGTAGCAGCGTTCTGTCCATCTTGTGTCATAGCTCTTCACAATAGAGATAGCTGAAACAACAGCTATAAAAAGGCAACTTAGCCAGAGATACTTTAGTGAAAACGTATAAAATATGCCTGTAAGAATGAGAGACGATAGAAGAATAAGCCAGAACCATGCTTGCCCAGCAAGAAGCTCGTCACGGGCAAGCCATGCGATTAAATATCCACTAGGCAATGCTAATGCAAGTATAAGCGCCTCCATCAACATTTATTATAGAGTTATTACTATTATATAAAAGTATCATCTTACGACATCCACACATTTACATACTCTCAATATTTAAGATAAAGAAGGAAAGAAAAACAACATGGAAGAAAAGATAATAAACAAAATCGAGAAGATAATTCC
>CAYPUL010000020.1:3573-12175 GCA_964413975.1 Candidatus Woesearchaeota archaeon | reverse complement strand
ATGAAATCTCTAGAAGGCAAAGTTGCAATCATAACAGGTGGCAGCGAAGGCATAGGTAAGGGCGCGGACAAGCAGATATAAGACTAGGAGATGTCCTAAAAAGACCTATAGCTTTATATAATTTCCCTACCCTCTGCAACAATGGAGACAGAAAAAGAGGAAGAACATACGATCCATGTCTTATCAGAAGTACAGCAATATCTCAAAGAGAAAAACGCGATAAAACTTCGCGAGCTTTCAGACCACACGATACACTCAGCATCAATAATCCAAGAAGCAGGAAGCATTACCCTAGCTGTCCTAGTCTATACACTCAGCAAGCTAATTGAACGTGGTGATAACCAAAAACTCCCTCAATGGGATAGAGTAGAAAAAGATATCTCGCTCATATTCACACAGGCAATCAACGATATAAAAAACAAAAGATCATACGAAAAAGGACTAATAAAAGCACGTGAATTACTAGAAACCTGCTCTCCAGATTTTAGATCATACATCCGAGACGTATTAAGAAAAGCTGCTATCAACAAAGGCTCTAAAATCTATGAACATGGCATCTCATTAGAACAAACAACAAAGCTTCTTGGCCTCACGCTCTGGGAACTCTCAGAATATGTTGGACAACGAAACGTCGGAGAAAATATCCAGAATCTTACAATTGACACAAAAAAACGCGCACAAATAGCACAGGAATTCTTCTCATGAACAATATAAAAAAAGTCCTTATCCTTGATTCAGGAACCCTCATTAATCTTTCAATGAATGGCCTCCTGTACATACTCGAAGAGTTAAAAAAAACAACACAGGTCAGATTAGCGATAACCAAGGCAGTAAGATACGAAACAATCGATCGTCCAGCAGGCATTCCAAGATTCGAACTAGGCGCGCTTGAGATCAACAATTTACTAAAATCAAACATCCTAGAACTACCCCAATCATTCAGTATATCAGAAAAACAGCTAAACACATACACAAAAACTCTATTAGAAAAAGCAAATCACGCACTGCAATCCAATGACGCTGCAATCACAATAGTCAGCACAGCAGAAATGTCCTGCCTAGCCCTCAGTTCTCTCCTAGAAAAAGAAGGATTCGAAACACTCGTAGCAATAGACGAAAGAACAACACGCACACTATGTGAAAAACCAGAAAATCTAGAGCAGATCATGTCCTCAAAACTTCATCTAGAGATTACACTAAACAAAAAGAATCTAGCTGAATTCAAGAACTACAGGTTTATTCGCTCAACAGAATTAGTCTATGTCGCATACAAAAAAGGCCTTCTCAGAATCAAAGACCCAAAAGCCCTTGAGGCAGCACTCTACGCCACAAAGTTCAAAGGCGCAGCAGTCTCTTTCGAAGAGATCAACATACTAAAAAGTTTATAACAAAACTTTAAATCCTTCACAATGGGTTTATTAATCCTTTTTTTGTTTTACTTTAATGAAAGGCAAAAAGCCACTAGAAGAAAAATACATTAAAATATGCCCTACCTGTGGAAGTCCAGACATTGAAGCGGATTTCTCAAATGCCGCTGCGGTCGCAGACGGATTTTTTTATTCTAAAAGATGTAATAATTGCGGCTACAATGGGGGTTTCTTTCCAGAGATCCCAGTTTCTCAATTAAAAAAACCAAAAAACCCAAACGAAATAAAAAATAATCAATATGTTGATAAGACCTATATTAAAGGAGTAATTGGCATATGGAAAGTTACTGGAATAATTGTTTTATTATTTGGAATATTTCTTTTGTTTATTCCTTTCATGAGAACTTTTGCTTTAGTCTTTATGATTCCCCTAGGGACATTAAGTTCGATTTATGGACTACTTTATAAAAACCATAAGAACAAGGATTTTATGAAGGTAATTATGATTATCATAATTCTTTATTTTGTTTTGGGTGTTCTTATATCAGCCAAAATAACTCTATTCCTTTAGCATCTTCGCCAATTCTAGTAATGCCTTCTAATCTCCCAAATCTTGTCTCTCTCCCTCCACTTCGTTCGTCTTACCACTAACCAACTACCATTCACCACCAACCAATTGTATGGGCGCGGAGGGAATCGAACCCCCGACTTCTGGGCTGGAGCCAGATATTATGCCATTTAACTACGCACCCTGAAAAACAAAACAAAACAGCATTTAAAAACATTTATAAACAAACTAGCACTCGTTCAGAGATGCCAAAAAAGAAGGTGAATAAGGGAAGTGAAGAGGGAGAAAAACAAGAATCAATAGAAGAAGCTGTCCTAAAAAACCTGATTGCACTACAAAAAATAAACACTGATCTCGCAGAAAAATTTGATAGGCTTGCAAAAGAAATCTCAACACTACTCGGTCTTTTTGAAGTAACAGCAAAAAACTTCTCCAAACACATTGCACTAGGTGAATACGAAAAGGATAAAGAATTTCTAGAAAAGATAGATAAACTCCTCGATCAAAACAAAACACTAGCAAAGGGTCTAACTCTAATGGAAGAGCGTCTAAGAGAACGAGTCTATGGTCCCCAACCACTCTCACCAACAAGTCAATCACAAGCGGGCACAATACAAGAGCAACTTGAACAGAAAAAGAAAGCGCCACAAGAAGAAGAATTTCAACCCTCAATACTCGCCCCTAATCGTCCTCTTCCAAGATTCTAACATGACTCCCATAAAAGAGCCACAGGGAAAAGAGATAAGAGAAATATTTATCAAAGAATTTGTCTGGCAGATCGTAAAAAACATACCAATCCCACAAGAAGAGAATAAAGAAGAAAAAGAAGAACAGCCAGAAGAACACGAGAAACCAATACCACCCATAACACCAACACAACCACAACAGAAACAGCCACAACAAATCATACGCCGCCAACAACAGATACAATACAATCAACCCTTCCCACAAAGAATACCGCAACAAATACCAATCGCACGTCAACAACTAGTACCAATACAAAAACAAGCAACAAAATTAAACATTGAGAAACTTGCTCTGGGTAGAATCGAACCGATCTTACGGGATCCAACAGTCCTCTCAGTTGAATGCCCTGGCCCTGCAAAGAATATCCTTGTCGGAAAAGTCAATGGCATTCAAACCGCGCCATTTGCACTCACGACGGAAGAAATAAACGGAGTCATGAATGAAATATCAGAAAAAACACGAATCCCAATCCTGAAAGGGTTATTCAAAGCAGTCTACAACGAGCTCCTAGTTACTGCAATAATCTCAGATTATATAGGAACCAGATTCTTAATTCAAAAACGCATGCCATTCAGGATGTACTAACAAAGCCTATATAAACAAAGATCTCGTTCAAGAAAAATGAAAAGGGAGGCAGTTATACTAATCGTAGCGTCTCTCCTCAGCATTATCGCAGTCATAATAACAGCGATCCTCACACAAGATATCGATTTCAGCCCAAGACCAACAAGTACAACAAACAGACTTATCGAGTGTAAAACACTCCAATACAAAGGAGAGAACAAAATAAATCTCGTCTTTTTTGCCCCAGGAAACAAAGCGAAAGATTACGCAGACTTCTTCTTCGGAGCAAGTCCTTTCAGCTCCAACAAAGAAATATTTAATGTCTATTATATAGACGCATATAAACCAACATGCACACTCTACAAAGATGTCGCATTACTATGCTATTCACGTGAACTACTAAAAAAAGCATCCTCCTGCCCAAATGATTTCATCGTTGTTCTAGAAGAAGAAAAAACAGAGATCAGAAGCTCAAGTTATATGAATGTCATGAGTATTAACATAAATCACCCGCCAACAGTCCTCCTCCACGAATCCGGACACGCTTTCGCAAATCTAGCGGAGGAATACGTCCCAGCAACGCTCCTTCCAGAAGCAAAAAATTGCGTCAAGGAATGTAACGACTTCATTTATCAAACAGACGGTTGTTTCGAAGGATGCTCAAAAGAAACGCATAAACGCTCAATCAACGAAGGAATTATGAGAACCCTTCTTACGAAAGAGTTTGGTACATATAACGAGAAAATAATCGAAGAAAAAATAAAAGAAAAAACAAGAATAACCAACACAATAGCCGGGCATGCAATACAAAAAAGACGCGATTGCAAGACAGAAGAATATTACCTTATCGAAGGATCACACGCAGAAGGAAAGATTACAGTCAACAAAAAAACACGAGAACAAGGATGTACTGGCACAAACGGCGCAGGTCCGTACGTATTTGACATCATAACAACAGATAGTCTACTCGTAAGAACAGAGGAATTTAATCCTACGACAATATATACCGATGCTCCAGACAAACAAAAAATAACAGGAAGGATATACGAAAACGAAGAAGAATTTTATCTAAAAATACCAATTATCAAAGACATAAACATTATAGAGGTGAGAAAAGACAACCAACCCCAAACAAAGACAATAATCAAAGAGGACGCAATACCATGCCGAATATAAAAAAAGAGTATCTCCTTTTTCTAGTACTAATCGCAATTCTCGCAGCACTAATACTAGTTCAAAACATAAAACTAACAGGATATGTTGCACACAGCAGCGCATCACAAAACCAAATTCCTGAATTGCAAGATACGCCATTAGTCTGTTCGATACTAAGAAACTCAATTGTCATAAACAACATCTGTTACACAAAAGAAACACAAAAACTAGAGATAACACTCACACGCAGAGACGAGAAAACCCTGATATCAACACTAACCTTCAACTTCCTAATGCGAACAAGAAGCACGATAAGATATACCTGCGAAGATAATCCAGTATCATGCACAACATGTGGGATTCTAAACAAAGGCGCAAGAACATACTACTTCTCGCTCACGCCACAAGAAGCAGGAAGAATCATCTCATTGACACTAGCAATCAACAATTGTCCTTCCCAAAAACAAACATTACAACAACCAATCAAACAATGTTAGGACGAATCAAAAAAACTCTAGATACTCACACGCACAGTTTAATACTACTCACACTCACAATTACAATAGCGATTCTAGTTATCATCCCATTCTCAAAATCGACATTACACTATGCCGATGCAGTAGGTCATACCTACTCAGCAAAATTTGTTAGAGAAAACCTATTCCCTGAAGCAAGCGGATGGAATCCAACACAGGCGCTCGGCTATCCTCACAATCAATTCTATCCGCCGTTATTCTCCTGGCTAGCAGCATTCCTCTCATTTTTCATGCCACTCGAAACAGCAGTGAAACTAATAATCTCACTTGCGCTTCTCTCTCTCCCACTCACAAGTTATCTATTCGCTCGCTCGCTCCTTCACAATAAAAACCAAGCACTTCTCTTTGCAACGCTCTCATTAGTATTCCTCTCTCTTCCAAGCTTCTGGTTTGCAGAAACGCATCTCGGAGTGAACATCGATTCACTGTTCGAAGTGGGTTTTCTCGCGAATACACTCTCGCTCCCGCTTCTCTTCATCTATTGCTCGCGCGTTCCAATTCTCACTGAAAAAAAAACAATTCTACCTTCGATATTACTCGCTCTCCTCATACTCGCACACTTCGTAACAGGCATTATCGGAGTTCTCTACGCGCTTTCATGGGCTGTCATAAATAAAAAAAGAATGAAAACATGCGCAAAGCACTACCTCCTTAGTTTTATGCTCACAGCATTCTGGTCTATCCCATTTATACAAACAATACAGTACACCTCAGCAGGACTAATCCCACTCAAAATAGATACAATATTCATCGGAACAATACTCGCAACATGCACATTACTCATATACCTCTTCAAAACTAATAAGAACGAAAACCTAATACAGCTCGGTCTTTTCTCGCTCATGATTCTCACATTCGTCCTTCTCATACATATCTTCCTAATAGGATTCCATACCTATCGTCTCGTCTTTATCTTCTACATCCTCAATATCCTCCTTCTCAGCATGTCGCTCAAGATCAAAAAAATAGTATTATACATTATAATCATTCTCGCAATCCTCACCATGAATTTCTACATCAACCCACCGCTCTACACCGAACAAGAAAAAGGAATACCAAAAATAACAAACGTCACACGCCTCTTCTCTATAAGTTCACAAAGTCAAGACATCCAAGCACAAGTTCTCTGGTACCTTCTTCAAGAGAAGAATAATATAGAAATAGATTCAACAACATACAAAGAGTCAGCGCTCCACACAAAACAGATCAACGAACTCCTTGCGCTTCTCTCAGAAAATCCAGTATACTGGGGAACGACAGTAGACAAAAAAAAATTAGAACAAATCCCTGCACGAAACATCAAAAATATAACCTCATTCTCCTTTGATCTGCTAGGATTTGATACTGTACTAACACCAATAGAATCCTCTGATCTAGAATGCATAAAAAAAGAAACACTAGTTACTAGTGAGCAGAACATCGCGCACATAGCGATCTCACTCAACGGAAAAGGAATAATCCTTCCCTCGCTAACAAAAGCATTTATCATCACAGAAAATATATACTACACAGACCCAGCGACAAATCTCATCTATAGAATAGAAACAGAAACAGCACCAGATCTTTTCTTTGATAATGAAACACTCTATGACGAACTAATCTTCTGTACAGAGAATATCTTCTACTTCCTAAGAAAGATAGAGTTCCCAGAATACAACACATACAAATTAGAAATACACAAATCACAAGAACTAGCGAACAAATCAGCAATAACCTGTATCAACAACAAACCATTCTCAGCTCAAGAGCTACCTCAAAATCTCTCACATCTCAAAAAATACACAGACATCCAAATGTACAAGATAAAAACAAAAGAAGCGTTTCCTCTAGAGTATAAACAAAAAAATACACTAAAAAGAGTATACACACTCTGCCGCAGAAACAATCCAGGCATCATTACCCTCCTCTCAGAACAACCAATATCTACAGGAAAAGAGAATTCCAAAAAGAAATGGAATAATCTGGTTAACAGCATCTTCTTAAATGAAAGCGCAGAAAAAAGAGTCTACGTCAATACTGAAAAAAAATTCGAAGTTGATCCTACAGCAACACTCACGATCCTAAACAAAACGAGAACAAAAATACAATTCAACGTCAATGCACAACACCCAACGCCAATCCTAGTAAAAATAAGCTACTTCCCAAACTGGAGAGCAAAAGCAGACAACAAAGAAATAGAGATATACCAAGCAAGTCCGCATTTAATGCTTCTCAACGCAAACGGAATTATCACACTAGAATACAAATACCGCTGGTATAATTACATGGGTATAACCCTCTCATTAATCGGAGTAATAGTCTGTATCACAAGAATAAAGCCAAAAAACATTTAAAAAGCCTTGTTCTCTTCCCGATATATGCCATTCAAACTAAACATCGGACAAAAAGGGAAAAGCTGGAAACTTGAAACAGAAGCAGAATATCTAGTAGGAAAATCAATCGGCGCAACGATTGAAGGAAAGGAGATTAAACAAGAACTCGAAGACTACACCTTCGAAATAACAGGCGGAAGTGATTACGCAGGGTTCCCTCTCTCAAAAAACATCGAGGGAATAGGCCTCAAAAAACTACTCCTAACAAGAGGATGGGGTATGCACGAAAAGACCAAAGGATTAAGAAGAAGAAAAACGACCAGAGGCAAAACAATCGCGTCAACAACAACACAAATAAACCTCAAGGTGATAAAAGAAGGAAAAAAACCCCTAGAAGAAATCTTCCCAGACCAAAACAAACCGAAAGAAAAACGAGTCGAAAAGCCAAATCTTTAAAAAACCGTGTCTGCTCACGGTTCCATGTCAACAAAAGAAAAAGAAATAGAAACAATCAACGTTGGAATATTTGGCCATATAGATCATGGAAAAACAACCCTTCTCGAACGCCTAACAGGAAAATGGACAGACACACACTCAGAAGAAATGAAGCGGGGCATAACGATTAAACTCGGATACGCAGACATTATTGTCTACAGGAATAAAGAAGGATACAATACAACAGGAAATGGCGAACCAGTAAGACACGTCTCATTCATTGATGCACCAGGTCATGAGATGCTAATGGCAACAACATTATCTGGTGCGGCACTCATTGATGCGGCATTACTAGTCATAGCTGCAAACGAAGGAATAAAACCACAAACACGAGAACACCTTATGACGCTACAAGCAAAAAAAATAAATCAGATCATTGTTGTACAAAATAAAATAGACATCATCTCAAAAGAACAAGCAAAAAAGAACTATACCGAAATAAAAAACTTCCTAGGCGAACAATGCAAAAATGTTCCAATCATACCGATCTCAGCACAACAGAAAGTAAATATCGAAAAGGTTCTCGAGGCAATAATCAATATACCAATACCAAAAAGAAACACAACAGCAGAGCCTATATTTATCGTTGCGCGAAGTTTTGACATCAACAAACCAGGGACTATCCCAAAAGATCTCCATGGAGCAGTTCTCGGAGGAACGCTCAAACAAGGAACACTCAGTGTTGGCGATGAAATTGAGATAAAACCAGGGAGAGCAATAACAGAAAATAATGAAAAAAAACACATTCCTCTAAAAACAAAGATCCGCGCACTCTTCAAGGGCTCAAAAAAAGTTGATACGCTAACACCAGGAGGGAGCATGTCAATTGAAACAGAACTAGACATGGTACTAGGAAAG
>CAYPUL010000020.1:0-3563 GCA_964413975.1 Candidatus Woesearchaeota archaeon | reverse complement strand
GACGCTCTAGCTGGCAATCTCGTATCACATCTAGGAAAACTACCAAAACCAGCACAAGAGGTAAAAATAAATTACACACTATTCCCAGAAGTTTTTGGCATCACTGGCCATGTAAAAGGGGAACCGATCAAACAAGGAGAAATGCTTATGCTAAACATCAACACAACAATAACCGGAGGCACAGTACGTTCACAAAAAACAAAGAACCAACTTGAATTATCGCTGAAGATACCTGCAATTATCCACAAGGGAGACAATGTAGGGATAGCACGAAACATTCAAGGGCACTGGAGGCTAATAGGATACGGCGAGGTTATATAAAAAGATAAAATAAGAGTCCATGTATGAAAACAAAGAGAGTAGTAATGCAGCAATACAAAAAACAACAGGTCCCTGCGTGGTACTTGCAGGAGCAGGTACAGGAAAGACATACCTCATTGTACAAAAAATAAAATACCTTGTTGAAAACAGTATATACAAACCAGAAAGGATAGTCGCAATAACATTTTCGAATGAAGCCGCGAACACGCTTGCAGCAAGAGTAAATAGAGAATTATCAAATCATAAAAACGAGGTAATTATTAAAACGATTCACGCATTCGCCGCGATGCTTATAAAAAACAATAATCAGCAAGAAAATCCAATAATAATCGATACCGACGAAGCAAAACTAATGCTCCATACGATGCTAAAAGTAGAACCAATAAACTGTCACCGATACGTCAACACAATAGCAACAGCAAAAGATCAGGGTATATCATGGAACGAATTAGAAGAGTACATCATGAAAAAAACACAACAAAAAACTGAAGAAATAAAAAGGAGATTGGAGGATCTACAAATAGAACACTACACAACCTCAAAGAGAGAAAGAACGTATGAGAGAATAAAAAGAAACGAGAAAATACACTACCTAAAAAGACTGCTTGAGATATACAAAGTAGTAGGTACATGGAGGGGATATGAAAAAATTAAAGAGAAAAGAAATGAATACGATTACGCAGATCTCAATAAACAAGCACTCAGGATACTAAGAGAAAACCAGACAATAGCAGACGAGTACGACTATTTAATCATTGATGAATTCCAGGACACGAATAAAGTTCAGTTAGACATAATACTAGAGCTCGCAAAACACGGAAACATAACAATCGTTGGAGACATGAACCAATCAATCTACAGATTTAGGGGAGCATACAAAGAAAACCTCGCTACCTTCATAAAAAAATACAATATACAAGAAGCAGATATATACACATTAAACAAATCATACCGCTCCCCAAACACAATCCTAGCTATTGCACATGAATTAATAAAAAGAAATTATCATAATCCAGAAGAAGGTTTCATCATGAAAAACGCACAGAATCGAGAAGGGAGAAAAGCAGAAGTATACGAAATGCAGAATAGCAAAGAAGAAGTAAGAAAAATACTCCAAATCGTTCAAGAAGAAATCGATGCGGGAACACCATACGAGGAGATATGTATAATGGTACGAACACATCAGCAGGGAAGAGTAATAACAAAAGTACTCGAAACAAACAATATACCCTATCAAGCGGTAGGTAAAGAGTCCATCCTCAAACAAAGGTCAATAAAGAAATTAATACATTATCTGACTATTGTCAACAACATACAAAAAGACGAAAAAGGAGAAAGAGAAGCGTGGTGGGAACTAATCTATCAAAGCAATATCCCAGAAGAAGATCTTATACAAATAGGTCATTATCTAAAAGAAGAAATAAAAAATGGAAGAAAAACTCGTGATCTGCTTGAATCGTTAGAAAAAAAAGAACTTACTCAAAAAGGAAAAGAAATAGTAAGAGGGATAATTGAAAAAATAAAAAAACTGCTAACCATATCAAAAGACACTATCCCAGACTTTCTAACAGAAGCCTACACCTACCTCAACATAGAAAAAGATAAAGAAACAATAATGAGTCTAGGAAAATTATATGAAACAGCAAAAGAGCATGCTGCTCGCTATGCTTCAGATTTAGATACCTTCTTACACTATCTAAAAATACGCGAACAACTCGGGATAGGAATAGAAATACCACTAACAGAAAATAAAGGTGTGAGGATTATGACACTCCACGCAACAAAAGGACTCGAATACAAAACAGTAATTGTCACAAATCTCGCAGAAAGAAGATTCCCGATTGAAAAAAATAACAAGGGTAACATAATTCCTCTCGAACTCCTCCCAGAATACAAAGAAAAACAGATCAATGACATAGAAGGATATGAAAGAGTCCTCCAACTATCAGAAGAAAGACGGCTTTGTTACGTAGCATGCACGCGAGCAAAAGAGAGGTTAGTATTCACCTACGCAAACGAGTATGGAGGAAAAAATCACACACCATCATGCTTCCTAAATGAGATAGAATATAAAAAGAACAAGAACATTATCTTCACAGAAGACAGGGATTTTAAATACACAGAAGAAATAATACTGCTACCACAAACAAATGTACAAAGAGAACAGGAAGATAGAGTATTCTCACCATCATCACTCCTTCTGTTCGATGAATGTCAAAAAAAATTCGAGTATAAGTATCTATACAATATGCCAGAACCAAAGAAAGCAACATGGGAAGAGATGAGATTAGGCTCTTTTGTACATCTAATCTTAGAACAAGGAGTTAAAAAAAATTACAAAACACTAGCAGAATTCAACAATCTAGCCCAAGAGTTATCACAATACTACGAATGGAAATCGCTAAACATCGACGAAACACTATTTCTAATCCGAGTATTCTTCGAACGAAACAAAAACAAGTATAATGAACAATCAAAAACCGAACAACAACTGCGAATACAACTCGGCGAATTAAACTTTCTCGGTTTTGCAGACAGAATAGACTTCAACGAAGGAGGAATGGAAATAATTGATTACAAAACAGGAAAGTCATTCATCCCAGCAAAAAATCGCAATTGGCAACTAGGATATTACGCAATCGCAGCAAGTCGTCAAGGAAAGGTAAAAAAAATAACGCTCGATATGCTCAATCACGAAAAACCGCTAGAATTCGAAATTGATGATAGAGGCAATGCACATTCATGCTTCCACGAACGACTCTCTTTTAACATCTACGAAGTACAAGAAGAGCTACAAGAAACAGCAAAGAAGATAGAGAAAGCATTGAAAGAAGGATTCAAACCCTGCTCGCTCGAAAAAAATTGTGATTTCTGCAACGAATATGTTTACAATCACTAAGAAGACTCAAATCGAACACCACGATAATCAAAAGAGAAGGGTAAAACACGAAGATTTTTTTCTCTTTTGCCCAATCGATGAAAGATATCAATAAGAAGCCGTCTCTTCTCAGGTTGGACATAAAAGATCATACAACCGCCGCCACCAGCACCAGTTGCACGGCATGCAAGATAATGGTCTCGCGCAGCCTTCTGTAACAATTTCATCATAGGGCTTTCCATCCTCTTATGTAACGATTTCTGCAAGTACCATGTCTCATTCAACAATTCCCGCATAGCGTCCTCTCGCCCTAAGAAAGAAACCATTTTTCGTGCAATCTTCTTCATCTGATCAATAGTAAAAA
>CAYPUL010000019.1:0-12308 GCA_964413975.1 Candidatus Woesearchaeota archaeon | reverse complement strand
ATGACAATCTCTCCTGAGCTTACGTTGATTTTGATACCGCCGCCGCCTGTTCCGCCTGTTCGTGCAGTGTCGCCTGCGCCACCGCCACCGCCTGAACCTGCGAGGAGTGTTCTATTGTCGTCGCCGCTTCCGTATGTGTTGCCAGCATTGCCTGCTGTCGAGGTAGCGTCGTTTGGTTGTTCGGCACCAATGCCTCCTGCGCCACCGAAACCACCACCACCACCACTTGCAGATACTGTATTTGCTGTTTTATTACCGCCACCACCGCCACCTCCATTGGCAAAATTATTTACACCAGCATTTGCTGTGCCTGCTGTCCAGTTGTAGCCATTTGTTCCTTGGGTTGCTTTGCATGGGTTTCCATTGCATCCTGCGCCGCCTGCTGCACCGCTAAGGTTTCCTTCTATTCTACCACTTGCGTAGAGTGTGAAGTTTCCGTTAGTTCCTAGAGTGATATTTGCGAATCCTGATGGGCTTGTTGCATTCCTTGGGCAGATAGCTAGGATTCCTGAAGCGTTTATTACTATTTTGTCGTAAGCAGTTACTTCTCCACAGAGTGTTTGTTTATCTCCGATGATTAATTCTGCGTGTGGGTCGATAATGTGATCAACTATTATTGAACCTCCTGTTATCTCTAGATCAAAGGTATCTTGTTGTGTTGGTAGATTTGTTAGAAAGACTTTATTGTATTTGTCGGATTCTAGATTATCAAAGGTCGCGATTATCTCTGTTTTGTTTATTTCATAGATATTTAGTGTTGGATTGCCTTTTAGTATTCGCGGGAGGATTGTGATATCGTTTTCAAAGGTTAGATTTTTTTCAAAGGTTACTCTTATGTATTCCTTGTTTTTGATTTCTTCGCTCCAGATGTCATCTTGTCGTTTTACCTGTTCTGTTATATCGTTAAGGAAGAGACGATCTTTGTCTAGATGTGCTGCTTGCGTTATAACTATTATATCAAAGGTTTGATTTGATAGTTTGGGGATGATCCATTCTATTAAGTCATAGTAGGTGTTGTTGTTTGTGTCAAGGAGGGTGAAGGAATGTTCTGTTTTTTGTTCGCCTTGGTTCCAATAGAGTTTTACTTTTCCTTTTCCATCGATTTTTAGGAGTTCAGGAATAGCAGTAAAACTTGTGATGTTTTCGTAATGTATATCATCTGGGCTTGATATTGTTATTTTTTTTGATGTTAAAGATAAGTTTTTTTCTGTTAGTGTTGGCGCTGGTGTTTCGTAGATTATTTCGTAGATTTCCTCGATTGTTTTATTTTCTTGTGTTTCGTTAAGGATTATTTCTATTTGAACTTCTGTGGTTGTGTTGGTTTCGGTTACTGAGCGACCAGTTATTGTGAACAGATTTCTGAGACGTTGAATGAAGCTGCTTGAATTTTCCTGAATTTTTATTACACTTCCCGTTATCTTTGTTTTACGTTGTTCAAATTTTATTTCTTCTTTTTTATCATTCTCTTCTATTTTTACATGAATCTTTTCTGCACTCGCTGGGATCTTTATTGACGCGCGTTCACTTGCAGTTTTTTGTATTCTTTTTACCCAACGTACTGGTTCGCCAATACGTGCGGGTTGTTGTACGAGTGAGAGAACTGTTGCATTTGTTATGTTCTCTTCCGTGATATTCTTTATTATCTCACTTGTTCTATTTGTTATTTCTTGCGTTTTGTTTGTTATGTTTTCTAATGAGTAGGAGAGGATTTCGTACTGGAGTGATTCTATATGAAGTTTTGCTTCGCCTACTACTTCTATCGTTATGGTGTAGGATGTTTGATTTAGCTTTAGAGATTTAAGGTCGCAGGTTTCAATACATACTTCTTTGAATATACGAATCTCTTTTAATGGTTCGGTTTTATTTTCTTCTTCTGTTTGTTGTGTTTGAGTGTTGTTTTCTTCTTTGAGTATTGTTTCATTTTCAGGAATAGTTTCGTTTGTTTCTGTGTTTGGTGTTATAGCTTCGGTTTCGTTCTTTATTTCTTCGATCGCGGATCCTGTTATGAACGAGGATGTTTGTGGCAAGGTTGTATAAAGTATATTGTTTTCTAGTAGGATTTTGATATCGCCTGTTCCTTCGATGTATCCAGAGATACGTATGGCTGATAATATGCCTTGATTTTCTAATTCTAGTTTGAGAGTGTCTGAACTTTTGAAGGATTTGTTTATTTGTTGTGTGTATGTTTGTGTTATTTCTTTGATAGATAGACCTGTTAATGTTGGTTGTTTTGTGAATGAGTATAATGAGAGTGCTAGTATTATTGCTAGTGTGGAGATTAGGAATATACCGAGAAGAACGTTTATTTTTTCTTTATGTTCTATTTTTTTTAGGATATGTTTGCATGCGTTTTGATAGTTTGTATAGTAGTCAACCCATTCTTGTGCACTTTTTTCACCAAATGTTTTTTTTAGTTGTACTGTGTATTCGCTGTATGAGATTGAACGTTGGCGTAACTGAAGCATTAGTTTTTGTGCTTGTTCAATTGTTTCTTTCTGGTAGTGCTTTGCTTGTTTGATGCGTTTTTGTATGGCTTTTTTTGTTTCTGTTTCTTTTTTTGATTTAAAGAGAGTTCGTTTCATGATCAAAAAAGGAAGGTGGTTGTCGTCTTTTTGGATGCTTTTTTTGGTGTGAAGGGACAACCTCCCCCCGAGTAGTATACGCGCGATATACGCGCGTGTTAGAACATTCTGTATATTTGAGAGTCGTACACACCATTCTTCACACCAAAATATACTTATTATGTGTGATTTATTCCTTTTAAAACTATGTTATTTCTTTATAATTACTTAATATGTATGATATATGGTTTTTGAGACATGTGGGGGAAGAATTAAATATTTGTTTTTCTAGAGATGTAGATGAAGAGTGAGGCTATACCTGTTGAAGGAAAGATTTCGATTGAAGAATTAGCACGGTTTTGTAAACGGCGCGGTTTTGTTTATCCGTCTGGAGAGATTTATGGCTCGCTTGCTGGATTCTGGGATTTTGGGCATTTGGGTGTTGAGCTTAAGAATAATATTAAACAAGAATGGTGGCGCTTTCATGTTCAGCAGCGAGAGGATATTGTTGGTATTGACGGTGCGATTATTACGAATCCGAGGGTATGGGAGGCTTCAGGGCATTTATCTAGTTTTGTTGATATTGTTGTTGTTTGTAAGAATTGTGGATATGCAACGAAGCTCGATAAACATCAACTAGGGAAGGTGAGATGTGAGAAATGTAAGGGCGAGTATGAACAGCAGCAGGAATTTAATCCGATGTTTACGACAGCTGTTGGGCCGGTTAGATCTGATTCGGTAACTGCATATCTCCGCCCTGAAACTGCACAGCTTATTTTTAGTAATTTTAAATTTGTTCAGGAAAATGCACGGCTTTCTCTTCCCTTTGGTATCGCGCAGATTGGGAAAGCGTTTCGGAATGAGATCTCTCCTCGGGAATTTATATTTAGGTCTAGAGAATTTGAACAGATGGAGATTGAATATTTTATAGCTTCAAAGCAAGAATGTCCTTTTCTTGATAATGTGAAGGATGTTGAGATTGCGCTCCTTAGTGAGGAGGCGCAGAAAAAGAATCTTGATGCGCGGCGGATGAATGTTCTGGATGCTTATCGGAAAGGTCTTATTGCAACTGATTGGCATGCATATTGGTTAGCACTCGAGTATTCTTGGTTTATTTCACTTGGTGCTGATGCTGCTCGATTTCGTGCGCGTCAGCATACTTCAGATGAGCGCAGTCATTATTCTCGTGATACTTGGGATTTAGAATATCTTTTTCCTATGGGATGGCGTGAGCTTCAGGGATTTGCAAATCGTGCTGATTTTGATTTGAGACAGCATGAGAAATACTCGAAAAAGTCTTTTGATATTATTGATCCGCGCTATGGAAGGATTGTGCCGCATGTTGTTTGTGAACCAAGTCTTGGTGTTGAGCGAGCGTTTCTTGTTTTTCTTTTGGGTGCTTATACGTATGATAAAAAACGAGAGAATATAGTTCTTAAACTTTCACCGAAATTGGCATCATACAAGGCTGCTGTTTTTCCTCTTGTTACGAAAGGCAAGGGATTTGAGATTGCGCAGGAGGTTTATCGTGATTTGAAGCAACACTCTCTTGTTGCATTTGATCGTTCAGGATCTATTGGAAGGAGATATGCTCGTCATGATGAGATTGGTACGCCGTTTTGTATTACTATTGATGAGGATAGTTTGGAGGATAATTCAGTTACTATCCGCGATCGGGATAGTACTGAACAGATTCGTGTTTCTATTAAGGATTTAGGGGATGTATTGAGACGCCTTATCCGTCAGGAGATTGGGTTTCTGAAAGCTGGGAAGGTTGTTCGGACGAGGGTTAAATAGGTTTAAAAATCCTGTTTCTTATAATAGGGGGATGGTATCGGAGCTGTTTGGAGCGGTTTCTCTTGCATTCTTTTTAGTTATAATTATCTTTATTGCTCTTTGTATTCTTCTTACGATCTTTTGGATTTGGATGATTATTGATTGTGTAAAACACGACTTTAAAAATGGTAGTGATAAGATTGTTTGGATTCTTGTTCTTATTTTCCTTTCTTTTCTTGGGGCGATTATTTATTATTTTGTTGTTCGATTGCCTTCATCGAGAAGAGTCCTGCGTACTAGGAGGTGATCTTTTGTTATGGTCTCATTGACGGTTTTATACGCTATGCTTAGCGTTTGGCTTATTAGTCTTGTTTCATTTGTTGGTGTTTTTACTACTCTGAAAAATCAGCGGCGATTGAGAAGGGTTCTTATTTATATGATTAGTTTTTCAGCTGGGGCTCTTCTTGGAGATACTTTTCTTCACTTGTTGCCAGAGGTAGGGCTTGAAGGTAGTACTCCATTTTATATTCTTGGTGGTATTGTTCTCTTTTTTGTTTTGGAGAAGATTATTCACTGGCAGCATTGTCATTCACATATTACTGAGGAGCACCATGTTCATTCTTTTGGATATACGAATCTTGTTGGTGATGCATTGCACAATTTTATCGATGGGACTATTATTGTGGCAGGTTATCTTGTTTCCCTACCGGCGGGGATTGCGACGACCATTGCTGTTGCGCTCCATGAGATTCCTCAAGAGATAGGGGATGTTGGTGTTTTACTTCATGCTGGATTTAGAAAATCACAAGCACTTATGTTAAACTTTATTACCGCACTTTCTGCTATTCTTGGAGCGATTATTACTTTTGTGCTTATTCGCAATGTTGATAATTTGCAGAGTTTTCTTATTCCTATTTCTGCAGGCGGGTTTATTTATATCGCGGGTAGTGATTTGATTCCTGAATTGCATAAACATTCTGACAAACTTTCTCGCTCATTTATACAGTTGCTTACTTTTCTGTTAGGCATCGCGATTATGGCTTTGTTGTTAGTGTTCGATTAAGGACCAAGGATTTTAAAGCTGTGATATTAGATTGTGTTGTGGGCTCGTAGGCCAATGGTAGACTGCATCCATGGCATGGATGAGATCCGGGTTCAATTCCCGGCGAGTCCATTAATTTTTTGTTGGTGATTATACAATAAATCGCACTCAACTAAAGAAATATTTAAAAAGGAGATTGCGAAGTTATTTTATGGGTATACGTCAAGTTATTATAGACATTTGGGGAAATTAACTACGTAGGCTACGCTACTGTATGTGGTATTAAAACATTAGTGTAGAAGATAACCTCGTAGGAGATTATACGAGTCTTTAAATAAAAGCATATTGTTTGGGGATGATGCGAAGATCAACGTCTGATGAGCTATCGCCTAAAACGATAGAATATGTTTTGTACAGGACCCTTGATTTAGATGAAAGGCCATGTAAAAGTTATTGTCTAGTTAAAAATATGCGCAGAGATATATATGCTCTGCAAGAAGAAGGTCCTCCGAAGTATAGCAAGGAAATCTACGAGGTAGACCGGTGGATGAGTTGGACAGATGGTTTAAGCGAGCTGGCCGAACTTGTAGCGCGTGAAGATGCAACCATTCCTTTAGTTTCTGGGAAATGGGCTAGAAATACGACTGTCATTACAACTATAGAATCTCTGGAAGTTTATGTGGACAGGGCTAAAGAAGAAGAGTTTACTATGCTACTTCCCGCTAATCCTGAAGAGATCGCTGAATTTGCAAGGAATTACCGAAAGTGTCTGGTGGATATTTCCAAAAAATGAATTGGTATAAAGATGAATGGGCCACAAGGCTTTTGTTCTAGGGTTAAGAGTACGTCATTCTATCGGTGCATGAAGAAAGTCTTTTAAAGCATTATGCCATGCTATCTTATGCCAAAAATACTAGGCATTGTTTCAATAAAAGGAGGGGTTGGCAAGACAACGATTTCTGCTGCTCTTGCTAGTGATCTTGTGAGTAGTTATGGAAAAAAGGTTTTACTTGTTGATGCTAACTATTCTGCGCCGAACCTGGGTTTTCATATGGATGTTGTGCTACCGAAACGAACGATTCACCACGTTCTTGATAATAAGTCTAGGATAGAAAGCGTTATTCATAATAAATTTGGCGTTGATGTTATTCCAGGAAGTTATAATTATGAAAAACCTATTAATTTCCTTAAACTTAGGGATAAACTTAGTCGTTTTAAGAATAATTATGATTTTGTTGTTATTGATTCATCGCCTAGTATGAATGAGGAACTTCTTTCTACGATGATTGCTGCTGATGTTCTCTTTGTTGTTACAACGCCTGATTATCCTACACTGAGTTGTTCTCTAAAGGCAGCAGCACTTGCGCGACATCGAGGAAAACCTATTGCGGGACTTATTCTTAACAAGGTTCGTGATTCTCGTTATGAGATTGGATTTGATGAGATAGAGCAGAGTAGTGAGATTCCTATTGTTGCTAGACTTCCTGATGATCTTGCTGTATTGAGGGCTGTTTTTATGCGCATGCCTGTTTCTGTTTATCATGGGGGGAGTAGTTTTTCTAAGGAGATAACGCGTTTGAATGCTGCTTTGGCTAAAAAAAGAGAGAAACAGTCTTTCTTTGAGATTTTGTTTTCATCATCGAAAAGGCGGGAGGTTGTTAATCGTCAGCTTTTAAAGCAAGGTTTTTATACTAAGCATTTTGTTTAGATATATGGTAGATTCATCGTGTGTTTTTTGTCGGATTGTTCGTGGGGAGATTCCTGCGAGTATTGTGGGCGAGCGCGATCATTGGTTAGCTGTTTTTGACGCTCATCCTAAGACTGAGGGACATACGCTTGTTATTTCTAAGGAACATTTTGATACTTTGTTTGATATTCCTTCTGAGTTTGGTGTGGAGCTTGTTGAGTTTGTGAAAGATATTGCTCATGAATTACTTGATAAGGGATATGGTGATGGGTTTCAGGTACATATGAATAATCTTCCTGCTGGAGGGCAGGTTGTGATGCACGCGCATATACATGTTCTTCCTTGGAAAAAAGGTGATAAACGCGTTTTGCGTGTTTGAAAATGGCTCTGGGGAGATTTGAACTCCCGATCCCGGCCTCATGAGAGCCGTGCTCTAACCAGCTGAGCTACAGAGCCTTGTATAGTCTTGTAGAAGAAAGTTTTTAAGCGTGTTGTTGTCTTAGTGTCGTGCAAGGACAATGTCCATTGTTGAGATGTTTGTTTTTTTACCATCTACTTCAAAGGTCTCGCTTGCAATGTTTACTGATTGAATGTACGCCTTTTTTTCTTGTAAGGATCGGCGCGTGACTTCTGCGATAT
The DNA here is from genome assembly GCA_964413975.1 of Candidatus Woesearchaeota archaeon. Lineage (GTDB taxonomy): Archaea > Nanobdellota > Nanobdellia > Pacearchaeales > GW2011-AR1 > UBA73. The sequence goes on along the minus strand of CAYPUL010000019.1, from coordinate 4,603 downwards.
CAACAGCCTTTGAGATGAATTTCCCGCGGGACTTAATCGTTACTGCTGTCGCGTTTTCTTTTATGAATTGGTTTGTTACTGCACGAATGTAGTTGGCGAATGGTTTACTTCCTACAAAGACCACGTTCTCGCGGGTTTTTGACTTTTCCTTATTTTTCTCTTGAGATTCCGCGTTAGGTTGTTGGTTGTCCATCTTGTGTTAATTTTTGTTCTTTGTTCTGTTGTTGGGCTAGTCGTGTTAGATAGCCTGCTACTTTGTTCCGTATTGATTTTGATGGCATTGTCTTATTTAAGAGTATTTTGTTATACTCAAAATCTTTTGTGAAGCCGCCGATCTCTTCTTGTAGTGCACGTGCGGTTCTTTTTACTAATGTTGATTTTATTCTACCCATCACATTTTCTACCACATACTCTATTTAAAGTTTTCTGCCTCGCTTTTTTATATTTGTAATCGCTCGAATCTTAGTAGGTTTTTCCATAACTCTAGGTATTCTTTTCCTGCGGTGTTTAGATCCCCCGTTGCTATTATGAGTGAGGGCATCCTCATACTGCTGCCTTTTTGTACTGCTATGGTTAGGTCTTTATCTGTTAGCATCTTCTTGTCATATCCGCTGAGGAAAAATTCTTGTTTGCCAGCTAGTGTGTCTATTCGAACACGAGCAAGTAATTCTTTTTTCTTTTCAAGAAATATCTCTAGGATTTCTATTTCCTTTGTTTGGAGATAGTCGCGTACTCTTTTTGAGAACTCGCTTTTTGTTTCTTTTTCGCTTTTTTTGGATATACGTCCTTTCTTTTTCGCCTTTTCTTCTTGGACTATCTTTTTTTCTTTCTCGTTTGTTTCTTGGCTTATTGCTGGCGATATTGGTAGCGTATCGGTTTTTATCAGTTTTTGTTCAGGAGATGGTTGTGGTTTTGTTTTTTGTTCGATTAATGTATGTGCTTCGGAGTCGTTTAGAAGGAAGTATTTCCAAAATAATTTTTCTTCGTTGTTCTGTGTTATGCTGATAGGAATTGCGAAGTCTTTTATGGCTCGCAGCGCTGTTCTTATAACTGGCGTTTGTATTGTGTCGTCTAGTATCTTCTCTTGTTTTAAGAGAGAAAATGCCTCTTTTTCTTTTTGATTTAGATGGTGCACAAATTGTTCGAGCTGTGCTTCTTGTCCTTGAATGAAATAAAGAGCTGAGCTGCCGATACGGAGGTTACTTATCTTTAGTTTTTGGTCTGCATATAATTCTGATAGGAATGCTGATGTGAATAGTGTGTTCATGCCAATTTCGCGGGCTAGTTGTACTGGTAGACTTGGTCCGCGTAGACGAATGGTTGAGAGTAATCGTTCTCTGTTTGATTGATATCTGTCTATAGGAGACATTTCTTCTTAACAAGCTTCGGTGTTATAAAGATTGTTATCTTACATTCTTACCCAGTTAGCGTCATAGTAAGTTATGTCTCTCTCGTCATCTATGATTGCGATGAGTAGTCTTTTTTTTGTTGAGTGCGCTACTCTGTTTTGTGCTGCGAATTCATGCCAGCGCACACGGTCTGATTCTCTGGCAGTATACAAAACCCAGCGCGCGTGATCTTCTCCGGGTTTAATGCCTTTTTCGTAGACTCTGAATTCTGCGCCAAACTTCAGCGCACTTTTTACAATATAACCTCGTTTTCGTAAGTCGGTAAAAACAATCAGTTTTGTTTCTATTTTTGGATCATGATTCTTTATTATCCTAAGTAGTTCTTCTTCGCTGATCTCTTTTTTTTCTTTCGATACTTTTATCTTGTGGGCATTTATAAGAAATAGGGCTTCAACTGGAGCATAGATTATTTTTCCTTCTTGCTTATCCCCAAAACGCGATTTTTCATACAATGAAAACGCGGCTGTTGATTTTGATATTATGCTCTTTCCGAGTAGTTGTGCGTGTATCATGTATCCTTGATGTAGAATCTCTATTTAAGATTAACCGACAAAGGCTTTTTAAATGCATGCTCTTTGAGGTTGGTATGAAGGAGGATTTTGGAGACTTTAGAGAGATAAGGGAGGATATTAAAGGAGAACAGCAGGAGATTTCTGTTCGTGTGAGGATGCCGAGGCATCGTCAATTTGCGGGTATTGTCATCCAGCGTCTTGGTGGTAATCGGATGTCTGTTAAAACTAGAGATAATAAAATACGAAACTGTCGTGTTCCTGGGAGGTTTAGTAGAAGGTTTTGGCTTAGGCCAGGAGATGCTGTTATTATTGAGCCCTGGCCTGATGATGATAGTAAGGCAGATATTGTTCATCAGTATCGGAAAAATGAAGTTAATCAACTAAAAAAACATGGTTTCTTGAGCGGTATTGAGACAGGCTTTTAAGAAGTATTGAGTGTGTTCTAGGTTACTCTTTCCCGACTTAGGATATCGTCCATCTCGGCAAATGCACTGTACCTTTGGTAAAGGTATGATGATTCTTTCTCTTTTTCAGGAACACCGTTCGGATAAAGAACTTTTAGCACTTTTCGATGTTCAATTGGTTCTTCTGCTGCTCTTGCGTGTCTACATAATGTTAAGGAATCACTTATATCCCATGGCTCCCCTCTGAGTATTTTAGTAGCAAGATGATCGTATGGATCAATGACTTTCACATTTACTTTTTTATCTCCTATATAGCTAATACTTACATCAGCTGCTCTATCTAAGAATGTATCAAACAGTTTCTCATCTACATTTCCTAACTCTAATTTTCGTACTCTGTTAGGGCCGCCAAAGATATTTAGGATGATCATTCTTTCTTCGTTATTATCTGCAGCGTCATGCTCTAGGATAAAAGAGGATTTTCCATACCCTTTTCTTTTAGCATGAATCGAGACTAACATATTTTCTGATAATGAAAATAAACAATCGCAACTCACTTCTTTTAAGATATCTGATAATCGCTTGCCTGCTTTAACTCTCGCTTCTTCAGAGTTAGTATCATCTTCGATTTTTAGGGCTATATCAACATTGTCAGTAGGTCTAAGATTTTTTGGGATATCTATCTCGCCACTTGTTGCAATACTCAAAAAGTCTCTTTTGTACATATTACAGAGATACCTTGCGACGTACAGCTGATGTGCAATACCTCCGACGAACATGTAGGGTAGCTGCGCTTTCGAAAACGCTTCTCCAGTTCTCTTGATGAATAACATGAAGTCTTCGTCAGCGATTGTGAACAATTTTTGTGCCATTATTTCTATATCTTTGTATGGTATTTAAGTCTTTTGTTACTTCTCTACTATAGTATATTATTGGTTGTTAGTAATCGTTGTGATAACTCTCCTGCAAGATTCTCAAGCATGTGTTCTTTAGCGTGTTTTTTCCAGCCATGATGGCCGAGTACCCAGCCTAATTTGACCAATGCGGTTTCTGCAGTCATGTCTTCTAGGAAGATGATACCTGCATCAAGGAGCTCTCGGCCGTTTGTGTAGACGTAGGGATCAACCCGTCCGAATATTGTTTGAGATACGATAGAGACTATAAAGCCTTCGCGTATGTATTTTTTTAGTTTTGGGAGCCAGTTGTGTTGTGCTTCACTTACCGGTAAGTGTCCTAGGCCTGAGGCTTCGATGATAATGCCTGTGTAGTGTGATGCATAAAAGTCTAGTATGCTTGGATCTTGTCCTGGATAGAATTTTAGAAGTGCGATGCGATCGCTGAAATTTACATCTAATTGCGTTGTTTTGTTTGTTCTTTTTTTGTATGTTGAAAGGAATTCAATTTTTTCTGGGAATACTTTTGCTAGAGGGATTTCGTTGATTGGTTGAAATGCGTCTCTTCTCGAGGAATGCATTTTTCTTACTTTTGTTCCGCGGAGTGCGTAACAATAATCGTCGTTGAGTGTTGCATGTCCTACTAGCATTACTTCTGCTGCGTCTGATAATGCTGCGCGAGCAGCACATTGTAGGTTTAGATGTGCGTCGCTGCTTGCTCTGTCGATGCTTCGCTGACTGTAGGTTAATACAACTGGCTTTGAGAGGTCACGTAGAAAGAATGATAGTGCTGCTGATGTGTAGTGTAAGAAGTCAGTACCATGTGTTACGACGACTCCTTTTATTTCAGGATCGTCTAGTAATGATTTTACTGCTTTTGCAATAGTAATCCAGTGTTCAGCGCTCATGGATTCTGATGCGATCTTGAAGGGTATTTCAATACGCTTTACATTTGCTATTTCGAATAATTCAGGATAAAAGCGTTGAAATTCAGCTAGGTTGGTTATTGGTTTTACGCCTCCTGTTCGTGTATCTAGTTTACTTGCGATTGTTCCTCCGGTGATTACAAGTCCAATTGATGCATTTTCTTTTTTCTTTTTTATTGGAACTTCTAGAGGTGTTTCTTCTTGATATCTGCGCAGGATTTTTCCTCCTAGGATATTTTCTTGTGGAATGCCGATATTATACCCTGCGTTTAGCTTTAGGAGTATAACGCTTGGATCAGGACTTTCTAATATTGTTCCTTCAACCTCTTCTAATGCTAATCGTAGTCTGACTCTGTCTCCTGGTCTGATATTTATTGGCATAGGACTAATACGTGTGTAGGTTTTTAAAACTTGATGTAACCAGATCCAAATGGTTTATTAATCTTATTTGTTTGAATG
>CAYPUL010000018.1:0-12345 GCA_964413975.1 Candidatus Woesearchaeota archaeon | reverse complement strand
GTCCTCGGTGAGTGTGAATTTTGCAAGAAAGAAGCCTTCTGTGTTATTGTCTTGTGGGTATATACGACAGCTCTTTTGAACTTCTTGCGAGAATATTTTTTCCTGCCAGGATGTTATTCCAGGACGATAGCTGCATTCTAGAGCGATCGGTTCTATTTTTAGCGGGAAGTTTTTTAGAGCAAAGTCAATTACTTCTTCGTTTTCTTCTGGTGCGTGCGTGCATGTCGAGTAGATTAGCGTGCCATGTTTTTTTAGGCATTTCAACGCGAAGGCAATGAATTTTTTTTGTTGCCGTGATAGTTTTTTTATTACCTTTAGATTCCAGATTTGAAAGGTTTTTTGACTTGATCGGAGTGTTCCTTCACCTGAGCACGGAGTGTCTAGGAGTATTTTGTCGAATCTGAATCTGGATTTTGCAAAGTTTGAACAGAAGGATATAGCATCTTGCTTTGTTACTATTGTGTTTGTTACACCACATCTATTTAGATTTGAGGAGAGTATTTTTATTCTTTCAATTTTAAGATCGTTGGCTAGGATTGCTCCATTGTTTTGCATTTTTGCTGCTATTTGTGTTGTTTTTGAACCTGGAGATGCGAATAGATCAAGGATAATTTCATTTGGCTTAGGATCTAGGGCGATGACTGGGAGCATTGAGGATAGTTCTTGGATGTAATAATAACCTAGGATGTGTTCTAATGCGTTGCCTAGTTCACCAGGAGCGAGATTGTTTTCTATTCTTAGAATCTCTGGCTGTTTTGGAAATGGCTGAGAAAACTGCCATTTCTTTTTTAGTTTTTGTACCAAATCTGTGTGAGAGATTTTTAGGGTATTGCAGCGGATATAGTTCTTTGGTGGAGTGTGAATTATTTCTTCATATTTTTTGAAGTCTTCTTGATTTGAGAGTAGTTGTTGCATGCGTTCTTTAAAAAGAGGCTTCATTTCGTAGCGCATTTCTTTTTTAGGTAGAGAGGGTTTTTATTGTTGTTGGTTGTTGATTCACTGGATAATGGCTGCAATTAATTGTGAGGCGCGAAGCGCCGAACGCAGCCGCCATGTTTTTGTTTTGTGGTGAGAATGGTGCGTATAAGGTTGCTTATAAGAAGTTTTATAAATATCATGGGTAGTTTATAGATATGGCTGCTGATGGGATGATGAGTGATAAAGAGGTAGATCGTTTGATTGGTATTGTTGATGATCAGAGACGTGGATTTGTTTCGAGAGTCGTTTCTTTATTGGGTTTTTCTCGATCAAAACATACCTTGGAGGATCAGCTTGCTGCAATACGAGCGCTTGGTTCTTTTAGGAATATAATGGCTTTGGCGTTTCTTCGTAGACTTAATTGTGAGGAATGTGATCCTATTCTTTATGGATCGTCTGAGAATAGTGGTTTTGTTTATCAGCACCCCTATGCAAGAGGAGAACTCGGTTCTGTTTTGACGCGTTATCAGCAACTCGGTAGTGATATTTTTCTTGAACCTAAGGAATATCAGGCTACTTGTGCTGTTTTGAAAGAAGCTTTGTTAGAGTTAGAACAGTCTATTGGTGTTAGAAATAGTTAGAATTCCATTTCTATGCGAAGTTCAGCTAAGGCATTGATGTATTTTCCAATTCTTCTAAAGTGATTGAAGACTTCTAGTTCGTCATCACTTAGTTCTGATCTTTTTCCTGGTTTCTTTTTGTAGAGTCCAGGGAGATAAAAATGGATATTCATATCGTTTTTTGATATATCTATGATTTTTTGTTTTTCGAATTTGTAGAAGATTTCATAATATCGGTTGAATTGTTCTATTATTATTTCACATATGGGTAGGAGGTTATCTAGCTTTTTCCCTTTTAGATCTTCAATAATATGGTGCGCAATACTCTTGAATTCGTCAGCAAGAAGTTCTAGTATGTATAGCGTAGTAAACATCAGGTTTGTTTTTCTTGTTTCTTTTATTATCTTTTTATTAAGAACGCGGATGCAGTAATCATGGAATTTGTCTACATTTATATCTATATCGTGCAGATTTCTTAGTATGGGATGGTTATTTGTTTTTATTGCGTCTCGTGTTTCTTCTGCCATTTGTTGTATGAGCAGGAATATTCTTCTTAGTGATGATTCAAATTCCTTGCTTGAGATTTCTGCGAGATCTTTAATTAGGCAGTATTCACTATGATGTTCGATAATTTCATATCCTATAAAGCGGTTGGTAATTTCTTGAATTGTCTCATATGTAGTATGTTTAATGTTTCTCTTTCCGTATTTTCCGTCTATGCCTTGTGTTGAAAAGAATTTGTAGGGACTGTCATAGGTCTCACGAGGGTCGAATTTTACTTTTACTTCATCGTAACCTTCACGATATACAGCCATAAAATACTTCCAGATCGTTGGGATATCTAGCCCTTGAATATCGATCGTTATTGAACGTAAGTCCTCTTGTCTTTCTGTACTTATAAATAGGCCGTTATTTCTTTCTGATATCTCAACTTCATCTCCCGCTTTTAGATTAAATTGTTTTGCCCATTTGGTTGGGAGTGTTATGGTAAGTGTGTTGTGACCTTGTTTGATTATCTTCCGCTTCATAGGATAGATTATACTTAGGAATATATAAATATTTTTAGAATATCTTTTATATCCTGAATATAGTGTTATAGTGTTTTCCTTATTCATTATTGATAACATTTATCAATTTTCTTTCTCTTATTCTTACATGTCTTTTGAACGCGCACATTCGCGTGAGGAGCAGCGCATTATTTCTCCATATAGGCTGCGCAATTTTGTCGCGAAGCGGGATGTTTATGTAAGAGAACTTATGGATTGTATTCGCTCTCTTGAGTATATTAGAGACCGGAGATTTGTCGTGACATCGTCCTCTCCTGAAAAGACGTGTTTTTTAGTTGATCATCAGGATTATTCTATTAGATTTGAGACGGATAATGTTCATAGGCAGGGTGATGGTGGCGAACGTGTAGAGTATGTTTGGTTCGACAAGTCGAAAAATCCTGTTCTTCTTAGTTTCCATTTTGTTTCTTGGGACACATCTATAGACGATTCTGCAGATTATACTAATCTATCTGTTAGTGCTACATATCTTATTGCTGAGGATCCGCTTGCTCGCGCGCTTTTTCGCGCTTTGTGAGTTGACTTAGGATTATGGTCTATAACAATAACCCCCCAACTAAGATACAAATCATAGGCGAGGATAAGACTCTTTCTAGTTTGATTGAAAAATTTCCAGGGCTTTGGGAGGTCGCAGATGAGAACGTTGTGAACTACAGGAAGTGTTGGAAGCTTTATGTTCCCAAGAGGGATCCTGATAATCCTACAACGATAATTAACCAACACTGGTGCGTGGCTTATCTACCTATTGTTGCAATACGTAAATGTTATTCTGCTGAACCTGGTAGTTCTAATTCCGGTGTTGTTCCTTATTTTTTTATACTCCTTAATGCTGGTAGAGATGAAAGACCATCTACTCACAAAGTCGATACAAAAGAATCAGATCCTCTCCAAAAAAATTTAATCGAGCGGGATATGATTCTCTCTGACTTTGAGGATTTCTATCTTTGTCCTAATGGATATCCATATCATCGTTACGCTTCTTTGCTTATCTCTAGAGATAAAGAAAGAATGCAAGAGTTACCTACAGCACGTGAGATTGCTTCGTGGATGAAGTTCTCTATCTTGACACGACAATATGTATTTTTTAATTCTCCTCATGCTGGCGCCACTATTCTTACTCGATTGCACGCCCAGGTTGTAGATCCTGCTGGTATTAGGTATGAGGACGAGGAGGTCCGCTATCCCTTGCTTAACAGACAGATAACTAAGAGAACCAATATCCGTGGCGGTATTGACCGGCTTGATGGTTATGGTATTGAAGCATTGGTACTTAGAGGAAGAGATGCTCCTTATAGAGCAGAGCTTGTTGTTAATAAGATGCGGAATAGAGGCGATTGGTATAATATTATGATTAATAGTAGAGAGATCTTTGTTGTCGCGCGAAATGCGGAAAAAGAGACTTCGGAATGTATAGGGAAGAGAGTTGGTTCGTATGAACTTAGTGGCGTTGTACTTGTAGGTAATATAGAAGAACCCTTGTTGGATCAACTTGATACAAGTCGTGTTGTATCTGGATCAGAGATCTTTAGTCAGCTTGGCTACGAACAAGTATGTTCGAATGTTGCTGATGCAACTACTGCTTTAGGGGGTCTGGAAAATCAGCTTTGAAATATATTATCACAATATATAAAAACATGGTAGATTGCCTTTTCTATGAATGATGTTTTATGACAGTGAAAAGTTACGCGTATGGAAGGGTTAGTTTACTTGGAAATCCCTCTGATTTATATGGGGGGAAATGTATTAGTTTTACTTTTGATAGATCTGTAAATGTGAGTTTGAATGATTCTCTTGAATTTAAGATAGAAAATAAAGATGGTGTGGAACGAACTCTTGATTATAATGGATGTCATGATTTAATAAAAGCTAGTATAAACGAGCTCTGGATTATGGAAAAAGACTTCCATGTACGTTATAAGTCTGATATCCCAATAGGGCGAGGTCTGGCTGGGAGTTCTGCAATTGTGATAGCTACGATTAGGGCATTGAATGAGCATTTTGGTCTTGGCTTAGATAGTTATCAAATAGCTGAGAGGGCGCTTCATACAGAATTAGATCACCTTGGAATAGCTGCCGGATTTCAGGATAGATATGTTATTGCTTTTGAAGGTGTTTTACACATGGACTTTAAGGGAAAGGAGCACATGAGAAGAGCTGACCCATTGGGTGTTATTACTAGGTTGCATGTGGGCAGCATACCGCACTTTCTTTGTTTTTCAGGAGATCCCAAGACTAGCGCGGACGTGCATAATAGCTTAAGGGATAGGTTCTTGAGTGGTGAGACAACAATTAAGGATCATATGGATAGGATTGGTGACTTAGCTAATGAGGGTATTGATTATTTACTTAAAGCAGATTGGGCTAGGGTTGGTGTATTAATGAATAAGAATACTGAGTTAAGGGAAATGATCTGTCCACACAGAGAGTCTGATATGCATATAATAAAAGAGGCTTTGAGATATGGAGCCCTTGGGGCAAAGCTTGCCGGTAGCGGGGGGGCTGTTGTTGTTTTAGATCCTGGGGGAAAGAGTTTTATAAAGATGAATTTTCTCTATAGCTGTTTTAAGCCGAGAATTGTTAGACCATGAAAGCAATTTTGCCTGCAGCAGGCTATGCAACACGGATGTATCCTTTAACATTTGATACTCCTAAAGCACTATTACCTGTCAATGGAAAACCCATTATTGAGTATATCCTGGAGAAGATTGTCACAATCAAGGAAATTGATGAGATCTTTATAGTTACAAATAACATATTTTATAAAAGATTTGAGATTTGGCATAAAAATCTTAGATTAGAGAATAAGATTATAGTAATTAATGATAATACGAATAGCAATGAAGAAAGACTTGGTACTATAGGAGATATAGTTCTTGTTTTGGATAGGGAAAAGATTGACGAGGATTTTCTTGTTATAAACGCTGATAACTTATTTTCTTTTGATTTGGTAGAGATGTATAGATACTTTAACGAGAATTCTAGCTGTATAGCTCTGTTTGATGTTGGAGATCTTGAGATTGCTAGGCGGATGGGAAACCCTGTAATGGATAGTAATAATAGAATAATATTTTTTAAAGAAAAAGATCAGAATACTAAGTCTAGTTTGTGTAGCGTTGGTATTTATTTTTTTGAAAGAGCAGTGATTGGTATGATGGGGGAGTATCTCTTATCCGGAAATTCGCCTGATCGTTCAGGCGATTTTATAGAATGGCTTTACACTAAAGTTGATGTGTATTGCTGTGTTTTTGATAATAAAAAAAACTTTTGGTTTGATGTAGGGTCTAAGGATTCTTACGAGAAAGCTTGTGAGATAGTTAATAGATCATTATAATAACGTTGCTTGTTTTGCTGTTTTTGTTATGTCAGAGAAGTTTTTGTTAAAAAGAGTGAGGATTTGTTCTGCGATTGGTTTGATCTGCTTTTCTATGTAATGATCGTAGTCTATTTTGTGTTTTAGTTTTTGGATTGGTTCTGGACCTGCGGTTGTTATATAATATTTTATAATGTTTGAATCTAGATGATCGAGTTGTCTCGCAGCTTTAACATGCGGAGGGGTGGTTTTTGTGTATTCATCGAGCGATTTACGGATTGATTTTTTATATATTAATTTAGAGTCTAGTTTACCTTCTCTTATCTTTTTGATATACTCTTTAATGAATCTCTCTACTGGTTCGTCATGGAATAGTTTTTTGAGTAATTCAACTTGGAATTCTTGCGCTGCTTCTGTCCAGTCACCGCGGATTGCTTCTAAACCTACCACGTCTAGATCTTCTTCGCCATCTTTTTCTATTAAACCAGCATAACGTTTTTTTGCTGCTGTTTCTGTACCTCTGAGTTGAGGAATCATTAACGAGAGGTATTGTTTTTCAAATTCTAATTCTAGATTGGACTCACGGTTGTAGTTCTTTTTGATGTAGTCTTTGTAGAAATGGTTTATCTCGTCTTGGATTTGTTTTCCTAGGATGTTTGCTTTTACTTTGCCTGCTTTTGTTTCTACAAATACAGAGTCTGTGTCGGTATATATTATTTTGTATCCTCTTTTTTCTATCTCTTTCGCGGTTAGTTTTATTATAAACTGACCAAAATGCGTGATTGCATTTGCCATCTCTAGATTAAAATAGCGGCAGTTTGGTGAGGCGAGAATCCCGAAGAAGGAATTCATTATTGTTTTTATTGCATAACTTGATAGTTCTCGTTTTTCTTTTTTTGCTTGTTCGCGTGCATCATGAAGGCGTTTTATTATTATCGGGAGAATGCCTTCTTGGTTTTTGAAGTAGGCTTTATTTGGGGATTCTATTGCATCCTTTTCTTTCTTTTCTAAGTGAGAAGCAGGATCTATATTGAATGTTCTTATGATCGAGGGATATAGTGATTTGAAATCTAGGACAAGGACGTTTTTGTAGATTCCAGGATTGGAAGATTGTACGTAGCCGCCTTTGATGCGTGTTTCTTTTTGTTGATAGATTGTTGTTGGAGAGACAAGGTCGTGTTTACGTGCTTCTCTGATGTATAGAGAATCAAATGCCGCTATTGATGATGTTAGGCGATCTAGCGAGAGGCCGGTGAGTTGTGTGCGTTCGATTGCTAGCTCGATTATTCTTGTTTGTTTTAGAATATCATAGACTAATTCCGCATCGTTCAGGTTGTAGTCAACGAGTTTTTTGTGGGTTTTTGCTGTATTTTCTTTATACAATTGCTCTATCTCATCATGGCGCGATTTTCCTTTGATGAGTTTTCCTCTTTTTAGTAATTCTTGAGCAACATCTTCTAATGTTAGCGAGTTGAATTCGGCATGTTTTATTGATGGAGCTTCCTTGATGAAAGGATCGCGGATAAGATTTAGCGCGTCTAGGACTTGTCTGCCCGGGATGTCGCATGATGATGAACGGAAGAAGTTTTCTTCTATACGCAATCGTGCTTCTTCGTCCGATTTTCCGATATCGAATCTTATTTTGTGTTTTCTAAACGATTCGCGGAGATAGACGAGATCGAAGTCTATAACATTCCAGCCAGTTATTATATCTGGATCTAACTTTATGATCTCTTCTTTGAATCTCTCTAGACATTCCTCTTCGTTTTTGCAGGAAACAGTATGCTCTAACTTATGCGATGTTACCATAAAATTCTTTTTGTAACCTTCTGTGTATAGGCCGATGCAAAATAGTTTGGAATTATTTTTGTCGGATTCTGTGTCGATTGAGAGGATTTTTAGTTTTGGTCTGAGTTCTGTCTGAGAAATTTTTGGTTCGTTGTATATACGATCGATTTTGTTTGAGGACTCATAATCGCCTTCTATATCGATTGTTGTTAGTATATCGTGATCGATCATGAATCTTGTGTGTGGTTTGATGTCTGCTTCGAATGTAGGTACTTTTTTATGTATATCTCTATAGGTTTCATTTAACTCTGCAGTGTTTTCGAATGAGAGTTTTATTACTTCATCTCCATCGAATGTTTTTAGTGCTGGATATTCTATTGTTGCTTTTTTTAGATCTTCGCGAATATGTTTTTCGTCTTTCTTTTTTATGAAGAAATAGGGTTTGATTTGGTTGATTGTAACAAAGGATTGATTGTTTTCGAGTCTGCCAAAGAGCTGAACGATTGTTTTGTTGTTTATTGTTTCATAGGTAGGATAGATGATATAACCCTTCATTCTTTTTTTAAGGAGGCTAGATTTATAAGGTGTTGGGTCTTCTATATTCGGTGTGCTATAACAGGAGTTTTCGTATTGTGTGATGGATATGCCTGAGAGAATTGACGAGGAATTTTATTCTGGATCGTATATTGTTTCTCTTCCGAATAGACTTGTTCAATTTCCACGGTTTCGGAGGGTTCTTCCTTATGGCTTTGTTTTTGCAGAGAGAGGAAGTGAGGCTGTTATGAATCATGTTCGACAGCATGATTCTGAGAATCATGAATTTTTTCTTACACTCTTGGAACAGCATTATGGCGCCTTATGGAGATTTGCATTTTTTGTTCCTGAGATTGAACATTCGTATACTTTTTCTGATTCTCGTAAACGAGAAGAATACGGTTTTCTTTTTCATGATGATATTCGTTGGCTGAGAGAGTATGCTTTTGCTGTGTCATTGGCTGCACGATCCGGTTCTTCTGATATTGAGCCTTTTCTTCAACGCGCGCGTTTTTTATTTGATCGTGCAGGATATAAATGTATTTAAACAGCATTTTCTGTTTGGTAGCTTGCGATTATGGATGAGGTGATACAGGATCATTGTGGATGGTGTGTTGCATATAGCTTGCATGATACTTATTCTTTTCTGAGGTCGTTACAACATAGGGGAAGAGAGGCTGCGGGTATTGGTGGGGTGCGTGAGGATGGAAAGATTGATGTTGTTAAGTGGATTGGTACTCTTGATCGGTTTAGTTTGAATAGTTTGTCACAGGTTTTTGCACAGCATACTTATCGTATTTGGATCGGACATGTTCGTTATGCTACTGCTGGTAGAAAAGAACCTGCTGAGTTGTTGCAGGATGCGCATCCTCATGCTATTGGCGGGAGGGAGATACATAAGGGGAATCATATTATTATATTGGGTTGTGAGGCTGCTATTGTGCACAATGGACAGGTTTCTCATCCTTCTTTTGATTTAGAAAGCTGTGATAGTCCGCAATTATTGAGGTATTATCTGAGAAACGGCATTGAGGATGCTCTTAACAATGTTCGATGCGCATACAGTGCTGCTATCGCGGAACATGGCAAAGGTGTTCTTGCATTTCGTGATGTGACAGGAATTCGGCCTGGTGTAATTGGAGTAAAGGATGGGAGGAGGTGTGCTGCTTCAGAGGATCATGCACTTGTTGTTAATGGAGGCAGACCTGTTAGGGATATCATCCCTGGTAGTGTTCATTACCTTGATCTAGAAGGAGGTTATCATTGGAAACAAGTCGCTTCTTCATTACCGTGTTATTGTATGTTTGAATGGCAGTATCTACTTGGACCGAATTCGGTTGCAGATGGCTTATCGGTGCGCGTACATCGAGAGTCATTGGGAAAACAGCTTGCACGAGAATTTTGTCCTTCTGATGCAGATTTTGTTACTTTTTTGCCAGAGAGCCCTGAGTCTGCTGCTCGAGTTTATGCTTATGAGAGCGGGATTCCTTTTTTGGAAGGCGTTTTTTATAAGATGCGACAAGATAGGGCTTTTCAGGGTTCAACGCCAGAAGATCGTGTTACTTCTATTCGGGAAAATCTGCATTTATCTCCAGATATGAGAGCTGCGCTTGAGGACAAGGTTGTGATTGTTATTGACGATAGTATGGTGCGCGCGAATAACATTAAAAGGGCTAGAGATTTACTAAGAAATGAAGCGCATGTTAGGAAGATTTACTATGTTTTATATACTCCTCCTATTGGTTTATTTGACGTTCATGGAAGGACTCGTGGCTGTTTATATGGGGTTGATATGCCGCCCCATGATAATTTTGTTATTAGGGGTAATGAAAGGAATCTAACCGAAAGGGAGATCAGCGAAAAGATTGGTGTGGAGGTAAAATATATTTCATTGGAAGGAATGTTGCAGACCTTTGATAGATCTGGGATTAAACGCGAGAATCTCTGTACGTACTGTGTTGGAGGACGTGGACCTGATAGATGAGGGGCTTAGAGATTGGAAAAAGGGCGTTGGTACTCTACTCTGGACAGTAATTCGGATGAGGAAACTCCTTGAAAATAGAAGGTTTTATAAGGACTTGTTTTACTACAATATACTATGAAGAAAGGTCATTTCATTGAATTCACACTAGATAAATTCTTAGAGGAGAATACGAATGAGCAGAGATAAAATTCGTAGAGCGATAAATGAAATAGCAGACAGATATCACTTTACCAGCATAGATGGGGAACTAAATGGAAAACATTTTCCCAATAATTTGGTTTTCATGAGCTTGTCATATCTTCTCGATAGAAATCATCTTTTGATTGGGGACCCTGGCTGGGGTAAAACAACTGCTGCGCAGATTCTCGCAAGCAGGTTTTCTGGAACTCCCTTTGATTTATACGAATCTTTGACGGTTGAAGGACATCCTGGATTATTCACAGAAAAATGGAAAGCCCGTCCACATTATGGAGAATTAACGAAAGGAAAAGAAAGAGTGATCTGGCAGGGAGGTTTTGGTTTAGATGCTTTTATTGTTGATGAAATTAATAGAGTCTCTAATGATGTTCAAGACGAGATGTTAGAGGGAATTAGAACAGGAAGATGGACTTATATGAACGATGTTTTGTACGAAGGAAAGAAACCGACATTCTTGACAATGAATGACAGAGACGACGGAAATGGAGAGATTATTCCGCCATTAAAAGACAGAATTGATATTGTAACAGAGGAAAGAGCAGAATCTCCATTGAATGATTATGCTAGCGCAGACGAAAGAGTAAGAACAGATTTAGCAAATCCAGAAGTTACTACACAAGCTGTTGAGACTCTTAGAAGGTTAGACTTCGGCGCGTTTAAAGACGTAATAAGAAAAAATAGGCGAGGAGATTATTTGACTTCTGAGGAGAAAAGAGCAACTCAGCGAGAAATAAGAGCATTGCCTTTCACAAATGATGCAAACTATTTTCTTTGGACGCTTGCTTCTGAAATAAATTATAGCCAAAAATATGGGACAAAAAGAGCAAGAGACGCTATAAGTGATGATGATCATGATAAAAAATACGCTGGAGTTCATGTTAGGAATAGCTTCAGCGCAAGACCACAAATGGCTGCTAGAACATATGGACAAGGATTAGCATGGATTTTAGGAGATAGAGAAGTTGACCTGGGTCATATTAGGTATATGCTGCCTTTTGTATCTGCTCATAAACTTTGTTTTCATAATGATTTCAGGGATAAACATGGAAATGACCACAGAGTTGAATACGAAGATTTACATCTTGCAAGAGAATTAATTGAACAAGTCTATGGAACTTATGAAACGAGCATTATGCCCTTGAGAGACACAATCGCGAAAATACAGGAAGGAAAAGTCAAAAACTTAGGAGACGGAAAAATACAAATTGGAAAAGAAGTAAAGCATATTGACGACTTCGACCATCCTTTAATTAGACATATTATTCAGAAGAAAATATTAGAACCAAGATTATGTTGGTAGGAGGCAAAGAAAATGATACTTTCCTCACAATTACACGTCAAGGATTTGTTTGATGGTTTAGGAAGAGAAGAAGAACAGAAATCTAGAGGGCTAGAGGTTACTAAAAACCCAACGTTGGAATCTTTGCTGAAGGGGTTTGAGAACTACTTAAATTCAATATCATCGCCATTTGAGTATTCAGGGTGCTATAAAATTGCATCAAGATGTTTAACTTCAGACCAAATTTCAGCAAGAGATGTATTCGAATTCTCAATAAGGCTTGCAGGATACGATAATCCTGATCTTAGTAGTTCTGTAGCTCCTTACCTGAATCAGATTATTTACAGATGCAGAGATGATGACGTAACAATTTGTACAAATGGTCTTCATTGTTTATTAAATAATATAGGTAGAAATAATGATGGAAAAAATATTATTTTTATTGGAGATGCGGGAGATTCGGTCGGCGATGGAATGAGTAACGGAGTGATTCGTATTGAAGGAAATGCACGATCTTGGGTCGGCTGGGGAATGAGCGGCGGAAGCATTGATGTTCATGGAGATGCGGGAGGTTATGTCGGCTGGGGAATGCGCGGCGGAAGCATTAATGTTCATGGAGATGCGGGAGATTATGTTGGTTATTCAAT
>CAYPUL010000017.1:0-12436 GCA_964413975.1 Candidatus Woesearchaeota archaeon | reverse complement strand
AAAGCTTGTTCAACTATATCTTTACCTATTCCGCTACTTCCACCTGTAACAATAAATCTTTTTCCTCGTAAATCCATTTTATTTGACTTCCTCTAATTTTAGTAATAATGGTCTATCTAGTCCATCTCCAAGAAAGAAACCAGATTCTAACTTTGATTCTCCAAGTCTTAATTCATACCCGCTTAAAGTTATTTCTCCATTAGAGAACTTTAATCTCAAAGCCTCAGCAGAATTAACTCTTTTTGCATTACCGGTCTCGGTTTCATAAAAAGCATCTTCTAATCTATCTCTGAAAACTAACTTGTTTGGACCATCCAAATAGTCAAGAGTAACTCTAACAGTTCTCCCTATTAATTCTCTTTCAAGTGTTTCCATTATTTGATTATAGTTTGTCATTTTCTTAAATAAATAATAAATAATGACTATTTAAACCTTTAGGTTGTTGCTACTATAAAGTTATATTCTTAATAATTTTCACTCGTGTTCAAATTCAACAACCTAAAGATATAACTTTTTAATTCTCCAACTATGTTGTTAGTATTCAAAGCTAAATTATGTATTGTAATTTGGGGTTCTTGGTTCTTTCTTTCAAGTTCGTCTTGTTTTATAGTATTGAATTGTTTTTGTTTTTCCAATTCTATCCTTAATTCACTAATTTGAGTCTTCTCAAATTTCTCATCAATTCCATTTTTCGAAAAGTCTCTCGAAATGTAAATATCCGGACAAGGCGAACAAAAATTCCACCCATAACGAATACATAATTCTTGTCGATTTAATTTGTTAGCGTAATAAGTTGCAGAACTATGACGAAACAAATGGAAATAAATTTTTCTTCCTAAAACTCTATTCCCCAATCTTTTTAAAAACTTTAGAGTATTAGTGTAATCATCAACAAAAATAGGTTCATCTTCTTTTATTCCCTCACTAATTCTTTCATTAAGATAATCTCTAACAGCCTCGTAAGAATATTTCCAATACAAACCAATTGTTCTACCTTTTGTTTTACTATACTCCTCTTTCAAAGTTAATTTTGCAAAATTATCATTTCCATTTGGAAGTTGTATATCGGAAAATCTTATGTTACAAAATTCTTCTGCTCTCATTCCACCATCATAAAGTAGACTTATTAAATATCTCTCTTTCGCCGATTTTGTAGATTTATACAATTTTTCAACTTGGTCTTCAGTTAAGTAGTCTGGGCTCTTTTGTTTTAAGTGTGGTCTAACTTTTAGTATCTTCACCAACTTAGCAGCCTTGTCTTCTCCCAATCTCCAATTTAAATAAAGTATAGTTGTATTTTATATTTTGATTTTTCCGGTGCTGATTAATCTTTGTAACAAGTAGAGATTTCCAGTTAGATTCGAATTAATGACTCTTTGTATTTCATCAAATGAATGTTTTCTGAGATCTCCGCTTAATTCAACTCCTGCATTTGCTATAAAATAATCTATTTTATCATCAATTGACAATGAATCAAAAAATTCATTTGTAGAATCTTGACTTCCAAGAATAAGTCTTCTACATTCTGCACTAGTTTTTGCAGCAATTTTTTTCGCTCTATCTTCTCTAGAATTATAGGTAAATGATATTCTTGCTCCTCCCTGAAAAGCTTGTTCAACTATATCTTTACCTATTCCGCTACTTCCACCTGTAACAATAATTCTTTTTCCTCGTAAATCCCTTTTATTTCTTAAAGAGTGAGCTTTTTTAAATATTTATTGAGAGATAGGCTTAGATTTATAAATTGTTTGTTTCTTAGAGCTTGATGATCGGGAATGAGGTGATGAATGCTCATGCTTTTTTGTTTGGACTTGCGTTTTTATGGACGATATTTGCGGTTGTGCAGGATTTGAAAACGCGAGAGGTTGCAAATTGGCTGACTTTCTCGTTGATTGCGTTTGCATTTGCGTATAGGGCTTTTTATGCTGTTTTTGTTCGTGATTATCAGTTTTTTTTGCTTGGTTTGATAGGTTTTTTTGCCTTTGTTTTGGTTTCTTATGGATTGTATTATGGGAAGGTGTTTGCAGGCGGGGATGCGAAGTTGTTAATGGGGTATGGTGCTATTTTGCCGTATTCTCAGTATGGGGGTTTGTTTTTTTTGAGTATGGGTTTTTTGATTTTGTTGTTGATGATTGGCGCGGTTTATAGTCTTGCGTTTAGTGCATTTGTGATTGTGCCGCGGCACGGCGCACGTTTTCGGCGTGCGTTTTCTGAATGGTGGAACTCTTATAGGGGTGTGATGATTTCTAGTATTGGTTTGTTTTTGTTTTTTGTTGTTATGAGTTTCTATTATTTTTTCGCAGTGCCTTTTGTTTTTTTGGCGATTGTGCCTTTAACTTATGCGTATACAAAAGCTGTTGAGGTGTGTATGATCAAGAGAGTTGGTGCTTCGCGTCTTCAGGAGGGCGATTGGCTTGTGAATGATGTTCGTATAGGAGAGATGGTTATTAAGAAGAGTGTTCATGGTCTTAGTAGGGAAGAGATTGCGATCTTACGGAAGACAGGAAGGGCTGTTGTCATTAAAGAAGGTGTGCCGTTTGTACCTACATTTTTGTTTGCATTAATTGTTATGGTATACGTCGTGGTAGTTTTAGGGGTTTCTCCTGAGTATTTTTTTCTATTTTGATTTTTTCTGGTTCTGGTTTTTTTAGTTTTATTATTTCTGTGTTGATCTCCTTGACTGTTTTTTCTAGTTCCTCTTTTTCAACGCGTTGACGTTCTTGTGGAGGGAGAGGTTGTGTTTCATAGATCGGGATGAGTTCTATGATAACTTCTGAGAATTTTTTGATTGGTTGGATTATAATGTCCTTTGCATTTAGGTTTGACTTGATCTTTTCCGCTATTCTTTTTGCGGTTTCCATTATCTTTGTGGGAATCTTGGATGTTTCATGAACTTCTTGTTTTGGGATGATTAGCGTGTGGCCCTTTGAAGCTGGCATGATTTCTAGGACTGCTAGGATGTCTGTGTTTTCTTCAACGATTGTTGCCTGGATTTCTTTTTGCACAATTAGGCGATAGACTTTTTCTTTTGATCTTTGTTGTTCAAGCATTGTTTCGATTGCTTGTTCTGTTAAGGGCTCGATTTGCTCTAGTGCTTCTCTTTGTTTATCTGGTGGAAGATTCTTTATTTGTTCTTTTAACTGACGTTTTGCTTCTGCGATTTCTTCTTTTGAGAGTGCCATGTTAGCCAAATGCTCTTCGGTAATCTTCGATGTTTACCGAGGATACGTGAGGTATTGATAGGATGGTTTGTTCTATTATATTTGTGTCTTGTTCTTCTGGCCAGGCGAATTTTAGGTATACGGCTTTGAGACCAAAGGCGAGCGGTTTTTCTTCTGTTGAGAGATTGAGTGCTCCTTTTTTTTCTAGGTATTGTTTTGCATACTTTTTTATTTCTTCTAGATTTTCTGTAGATTTTGGCATAACTCTTACAATAACTGCGACTATGCCTCCCATGGGTTCTCGTGGGATATAGTGTATATAAAGTTGTTGAGCAAACTATTTTAAACCCTGGAGTGTATGGATAGTGATGGGTGATGAGGGTGCTGAACAGCAGTATTCGTGGGATCGGTTTTTTGGCGAGATTAATACCCGCATGCGAGATTTGGAGGAAAAGCAGCGTTTGTTAAAGGAGAGGGTCTTGCTGGTGAGCCGAGATTTTATGAAGGAACGGGAGAAGAATGTTTCTGAGATTCAGGAGATGAAAAAATCGATCTTACGATTGCAGGAAGAGAATCGACGTTTGAAGGAGATGGTTATGATGATTAGCGAGCGGGTTGATCAATTGGCGCGGAAAGAGGATGTGTTTATACTTCAGCGACAGTTTGATTTGTTTCGGGAGCGATAGATGGCGAATGAGGATAGTGCGAAGGGAAAGGAAGAGATTGCGAGTATTAAGGAGGCTGTTTCTTCGAGTAATCCTGATGAGGATTTGTTACCTCCTTTACCTTCGCCTTCTGAGCAGCAAGGGCTTTTGTCGCGGCAGGCACGTGATCGACTTGGAATGCCTGCGCCTGCTGGAGTGAGTGTTGTTTCTGATG
Organism: Candidatus Woesearchaeota archaeon; assembly: GCA_964413975.1. Classification (GTDB taxonomy): domain Archaea; phylum Nanobdellota; class Nanobdellia; order Pacearchaeales; family GW2011-AR1; genus UBA73. The sequence goes on along the minus strand of CAYPUL010000017.1, from coordinate 8,396 downwards.
AATCTTTACCAGAACCGCCGATGCCTGTTGTTGGTAGTGAGATTGGGAAGAGCCTTAAGGGGGGTGTTCTTGAGATACCTAATGTGCCTGCTCCAGGGATGCCTCGTATGCAATTGTCTCAGTTAGCTAGGGGTTATGGGGGTATGCAGCCCTCGATGAGTGCTTCAGTATTTCCGGTAGGTGTTCCTGATGATGTTGGACCTGATGTTCGTGGAGAGGAGGTTGTTGGAGAGGCGCAGCAACCTCTTGTTGAGGATATTCAGATGTATGCACCGCCTGCTGATGCGAATACACAGGGAATTGTGCCTGATCCGTATCAAGGAGTTGATTATGCGGCAAATGCCTATGCATCGTATGGACAACAGCCCGAGCAGGGACAGTATCAGCAATATCAAGAGACTTTGAGCTCTGATTTGATAAGTGAGATTGCTGAGCAGGTTGTGAGCGAGAAGCTTTCTGTTTTGCAGGATCGTTTTGAACGTGTGCTTGATTTTAAGAGTGTTGCTGAGACGAGAGTTGCGAGTATTGATGAGCGTTTGCGGAGGATTGAGCAGATTATTGATCGCTTGCAACTTTCGCTTTTACAGCGTGTTGGGGATTATATGATGAATGTTGAAGATTTGAAGCAGGAAATGGAAGAGACGCAAAAGTCGTTTAAAGCTTTGCTGTCGCGCAGTGGGCATCGTGTTGGGAAAGAATTAATGCCGCGAGAACAGAAGATAATTCCTTAGGTTTGTGTTGATCTCTGTTGCTTATTTTGCTTTTACAACGATCCAGGTAACAATTGCTGAGGCGATAATGAGGATGAGGGTACCTAATACTGGGGGGGAGTAGAACCAATCGAAGAAGTAGAGGGTTTCTGGACGAGCGCCTAATCCGTAGCTTGGACCTGGGAGGTACGGGATAATAATGTTTGAGAATACGATAAAGCCTGAGATAATAAAGATTATACCCATTAGGATGATGAATATGATACCTATTGGTTTGTGAAAGGTGTCTGCTGATTTGCCGACGAGACTAGTGAGCATGAGGACAAAGAAGAGTGAGATTAGCATTGCTGCGAACCAGGGTGTGATGGTTTCGACGTAGACGCGGGCGTTGATTGTTGCTACGAAGATGCTTGCTATGAAGAAGGCTATGAAGACTGCGATCCATTTTGATTTTCCGAGAATTTCTTGTGTGCTAAGGATTGCTGCTGCGACAATAAATACTAGGAGGAATGCAAAGACTGGAACAACATGGGCAAATGCGCTGAGATCGACTGGCATGGTTTTAGGTTGATTTATTAAATCCTTTTGCTGGAAGCCAGATTGCAGCGCCTTTACCCTTTTCACTTTCTCTTCTCTCACCACCACCGCTTGCACCGATAGCGATAATTATGCCAATGAGGATGATTGCTAGGATGATAAGCCCTGCGTTATCTGCACTGAAGCCTGAATAAAAGTAACCCAGGTCGCTGAATGTTTGATATAGGACAATGATTGCCACTGCGCCTGCGAGTGTTGCTAATCCCCAGCCCCAGTAGCGGGTTTCATCATGGTTGATGAACATTCCTACTAGGATAAAGATTGTTAGAAGGATTGCGAGACCTATGCCGAGGCGAGGAAATAGATTCGAGAGAAAGTCGCTTAAGAAGAAACGCCATCTGAGGGAAAGGAGACCGATAACGAGCGCGATAACAATTTCTACTCCTCTGTTGTCACCTAACCATTTTGTGCCGCTGAGGACTGCGTAGACTATTGCGAATACTAAGAGGAATGGAAGGAGAAAATCAAACACGCCATAATATTCCCATTGCGCGAGTATGCTGTCAAAGCTTCCAAATGCTATTGGCATAGAGTACTCAACAAAAGTTTGTTTAAATATGTTTCGTTGATGTTGCTGTTTTATGCTTAATCCTTTTTGCTGGAGCCTTTACCACTGCCTACGAGAACTGCGATGATTGCGCCGGTGATTACAAGGAGGAATAGACCATTGATTAGAATTCCTTGTGATGACCCACCGCCTTCGATGAATATGAATTCGTATAGGAAGTCCCAACCTCCTGTGACAACTAGGGTTGCGATTACGACCGCGATGACTATAGCAATTGATAGGATTATTCTTATTGCTTTTGGAAATTTATCGTAGAACTCGCCCTCTTTGATAACTGAGCCTAGGAGGATTATTAGGACAAGGATGATAACTAAGGAGACAGCTAGGAAGGGAATGAGTTGGATAATGATTCCGACCGCTTTTCCGAATGCGATTACGAGAAGACCGATGACTAGTGCGACAATTGCATCGATTTGTTTTTTGCCTTCACCGAGAATTTTTGATTTCTGGAGGACTGCAAAGACTATTGTAAAGACGAGGAGAAATGGGAGGATTGCCTCAACGAAGATAGGATGAGACAGGATTGTTGCACCTCCGTATGAAAAGCCATGATTGGGCATGACAGGGAAAGGTTTGTTTGTTATTTAAAGTTTCTGTTTATGAAAATTCTTCTGCTTCTGTAAGGAGTGCTGATTGAGGTTCTTCTTTTGTTGGGAGGGATGTTTTGTTTACGATGAGAACGTCGCCTATTGCTTTAACGAATTGGTGAGGGATGATCACGCCGCGCGCGCCTCCGAATACTGAGAGGAAGCCTGAACCGACCTTGATTTTCCAACCGTCAATTTTGTTGTCAGCAAGATTTACCTCTTCGACCTGGCCAAAGTAGTCTCCATCTGATGTGAAGACGTTTTTACCGAGAACTTCTGTTATTTTTTTTATTCTTAACATTGTGGTGTGAATGTGCTTGAGTATTTATATTTTATGCTTGCTTTTTGTTTTTTTATTGTGACACAATGTTTATATAAATGTATTGCTGAGGGTTGTATATGGGGCGTGAAGAATTATCACATGTTCTTATTGCGATTCTTGTTGTTTTTTTAGTTGGGGGATTTTCGTACTTTGCTGAGCTTCTGTTTTTTCCTCTTTTGCAGATATTGCTTTTTTCAGTGATTATTATCTTGGTTCATGTTTTATCGAAGGAGTTGGCTGCGTATTTTTTTGATGCGCGTGTTGAACATCGCATCTGGATGGTTTCTCGTTTTGGACTTAAAGAGCATCATCATCTTAAAGAGCCGGTGCCTCTCGGTGCGCTCTTGCCTCTTTTCTTTTCAGTGTTCAGTTTAGGTATTCTTAAGGTTATGCCTGTTTTGACTTATGAGACACGGGCGCTTCGGCGTAGGGCTGCACGGAGATTTGGAATCTATAGTTATACTGCAATGACTGATTGGCATAATGGATTAATTGGTGCTGCAGGGATTATTGGTTTGTTGATTTTGTCTGTTATTGCGTATGTGGGTGATTTTGAGTATTTAGCGAAGCTTGCGGTTTACTATGCTTTGGCGAATATTATTCCTGTTTCTAGTTTGGATGGGGCGCATATTTTCTTTGGATCTAGAATTGTGTGGAGTGTGTTGGCGATTGTTGTTGCGTTATTCTCTCTCGGTGCGTTCGTGATTCTTGTGTAGCTGATTTGTGATTATTACTATTTTATATTATACAAAGTATAAAGGATTAGCCTTTTTAGGTGCTAACCCCTTGTGTTGTTATTCGCACAACACAAGTAGATTCAGCAAAAGAGAACAATAAACCTTTCTATCCAGTAAAATTTATCTTTGAAGAGCATTGGGAAGATTATCTTACTTTGTTAGATGTAATTAAACAAAGCTACTTTCATAGTAACATTTAAATAGCAATTTGTATTATCTAAAATACAAATCAGACTGAATTTGTTCAATAGACAAGATGGATTACAAACAGATAATAACTTTTTGGAGGGAATTTGATATTCCCAAGGCTTTAGAGAGAAGAGTTAAAGTAGATGTAAATATAGACTTCATTATTACAATTACAGGTCCAAGAAGAGCAGGAAAAACCTATTTTTGTTTTCAATTAATAAATCAACTTCTTGAAAAAGAAATATCCAAAGCTAATATATTATATGTTAATTTTGAAGATAACAAACTTTTAGGAGCAGAATCAAAAGATTTGGATAAACTGCTTGAAACATTTTTTGAATTATCTCAGATAAATAAAAAACAAAAGATATATCTATTTTTTGATGAAATTCAGACAGTTAAAAATTGGGATTCCTGGGCAAGAACAATTAATGACGCGAGGAAAGATATTCAGATTATTTTAACAGGTTCTAGTTCAAAATTATTAAGTAAAGAGATATCAACTAAATTAAGAGGCAGAGTTTTGAATTATGAGATTTTTCCTCTTAGTTTTAAAGAGATTCTTAATTGGAAGAATATAAAGTATGATTTAAAGAATATTTCTTATAGCAAATATAAGGTTGAAATTAAAAAACTATTCTCTTCTTTTGTTTCAGATGGGGGATATCCTGTCATAATTTTACATGATTTGCAAAAAGAAAATATTCTGCAAAATTATTATGATTCAATGATATTCAAAGATGTAATTGAAAGATACAAAATAGAAGATGTAAATAAATTAAAAGCACTTGCTAATTTGTTATTTGAGTCAGTCTCTAAAGAAATGTCTTATAGCGGGCTTGCAAATAAATTAAATTCAATAGGGTTTAAAATCAGTAAAAATACAGTTATAGAATATTTGTCTTATTTTGAGGATGCTTACTTATTTTTTCAGAATTTAAAATATGAATATTCTTTAGCAAGGCAGTTAGGTTCTATAAAAAAAGTATATTGTATTGATAATGGTTTATTAAATACAGTTAGTTTCAAATTTTCAGATGATTTTGGAAAGCTATTGGAGAATTTAGTTTTTATTGAGTTAAGAAGAAGGAATGAGCAGATTTATTATCATAGAAAAAACTATGAATGTGATTTTTTAATAGTCAAAAAAAATAAAGTCTCTTTAGCAATACAAGTAACAAAAAGATTAAATGAAGAAAATGAGAAGAGAGAGATTAATGGTTTATTAGAAGTTATGAACGGATATAAATTAAAGGAAGGTATTCTTCTGACAGATGAACAAGAAGAGGAAAGGATAATTGAAGGTAAGAAGGTAAGAATAATTCCAGTTTGGAAATGGCTCCTTACGGAAAATTAGAAAATATATCTTTTTTGATATGCTTGGTGTGAACAACGATATGTTTTTATTATAGGGGTTCTCATTAGGGTAATGATTAGTCTTACTCCACGAGCGTACCAACGAGCCATATTTGAGCGTGCGCGGGAGTGTAATACTTTAGTTGTACTCCCGACTGGATTGGGAAAGACTTTAGTTGCGGTTATGTTGGCTGTTGAACGTCTTGAAAAATACCCGCGATCGAAGGTTGTGTTCTTGGCGCCAACGCGGCCTCTTGTGGAACAACATTTACAGACATTTCGAAAGGAATTACCTGGGCTGTTTGCTGATATGCAGTTATTTACTGGCGGTGTGCATGCGAAAAAACGATGTGCTTTGTTTGATAGTGCTGATATTATTTTTTCAACGCCGCAGTGCATTGCACACGATGTTTCTGCAGGGTTGTATGGATTGAGCGATGTTTCTTTGCTAGTTATTGATGAGGCGCATCGGTGTTTGAAGAATTATGATTATACAAGTGTTGTTGATTTTTATAAACGACAGGCGCGGCAGCAGCGGATTCTTGGTTTGACTGCTTCACCAGGGCATGATGCGGATAATGTCAGAGAGATTTGTCGGCATCTTGATATCGGGGAGATTGAGGTTCGGACGCGGGATTCTGATGATGTTCGAAACTATTTGCAGCAGTTGGAGTTTGAGAAGATTGAGGTCCCATTTCCTGATGAGTTTTTAGAGTTGAAGGTGCTTTTGAAACGGTTGTGGGACAGATATGTTGATCGTTTGAAAGAGCGTAATCTTCTGTTTGGGGCTGCGAATAAGATTACGTTGTTGAGGTTGCAACAGGGTTTGGCGTTGCGTGCGCGACAAGGAGATTATGCGGCAATGCACGGGATGTCAACGACTGCACAGGCTATTAAGATTGCACATGCTCTTGAGTTGTTGGAGACTCAGACGTTGTCCGGATTTGACGAGTACATGAAAGGTTTAATGAAACAAGCGAATGAGAAGAAATCGCGAGCTGTACAACAGCTTGTGAAGAGCCCTGAGTTTGGTGCTGTGGTGATCTCATTGCAACGATTGCGAGCGAAAAAAATGGAGCATCCTAAGATCGAGACACTTGCTGCTGTGTTGCAAGCGCAGTTTTCGAAAAAAGATTCTAAGGTTATTATTTTTTCGCAGTTTCGCGAGACCGCGCTAAGGATTCTTGAGCGTGTGAGTCAGTTGGAGGGTGTTCGCGCAGCTACTTTTTTTGGACAGGCGAATAGGGTTCAGACTGGACTGTCACAGAAAGAGCAGAAGCAGATTATTGAGAAATTTAGGACAGGAGAGATTAATGTGTTGTGTGCGACGTCTATTGGTGAGGAAGGTTTAGATATTCCCGAGGTTTCTAGCGTTGTGTTTTATGAGCCGATTCCCTCTGCGATTAGGAAGATCCAACGAGCAGGGAGAACTGCAAGGCTTGCGCCTGGAAGATTAGTTATTTTAGTGACGCTGGATACGAGGGATGTGGCGCACCATTACGCATCTAGGGCGCGCGAGCGAAAGATGTATAAGACGATTGAGTTGGTGCGCGAGGAGCTGAAGAATCGGAGGAAAGAGCTGACGTTGCCTGAGTTTGATGTTGCTAAAGGAATGTAGGCATCTGTGTAATGGTATTTTTTGATATTTTTTCAAAGAGAAAAACGAGGAAGAGAGAGTATCCTATGAAGGTTATGGTTGATAATCGGGAGAAGAATTCTTTGGTTGCAGCGCACTTGGTTGCTTTGGGTGTGAGAATTGAGTTTTGTCAGCTGCATGTTGGTGATTATGTTGTTAATGGAATTGTTGTTGAACGGAAGAGTGTTTCTGATTTTAAGTCTTCTATTATAAATAAGAGGATTATATCGCAATTGTTGGCTTTGCGGCAGTGTGAGAAGAGATTGTTGTTATTGGAAGGGATTGGAAAGGATATGTATGAAGACGGGATTCATGAGAATGCATTTCGTGGTTTTTTGTTGAGTGTTGCTTTGGAGTATAATGTTCCTGTGATATTTACTCTTGATGAGCAGGATAGTGCATGTTATCTTTCTGTGTTAGCGCGAAAGAGAGAAAAGGGAGTGGATGCATTACGTGCTTTTCGATTATTGAAAACAAAAGAAGAGCAGATCTGGTTTATTCTTGAGGGCTTTCCTTCTATTGGTCCTGTGAGTGCTCGGAAGTTGCTTGAGCGATTTGGGAGCTTGCGAGAGATTATGAATGCTTCTGAAGAGGAATTGAGTGCTGTGTTGGGAAAGCGAGCTAGAAACTTTTTGTCTTTGATCAGGCCGTAGTTTTCGTTATGATTTACATAATGTTAAAAAAACTGGGCGGTGTCTGCTGGATATTCTTTTAGCACAGTGTAGTGAGGACCTAAGGGTTGGGGGATCGAGGATTTTAGTTTGAAGGAGGTAACTCTAAATCTTATTGGTTTGACTGTGAGATTGTTAATGTGGGTGATAAAATCTTGTTTGTCTTCGACGTATCTTACTCGAGCGATTGTCATGTGCGACATGAAACGGTTTTCCGGAGGGAAGAGTGTGCTTAGGGATATGTCGATTTGTTTTTGCAGTTGGAATATTTCTTTTCCAGCGATTTTTATCCAGACTATCTTTGGTTTTTTGTGCGATACGAAGGTGCCTGCGTTTTGCAGTTTTGTTTCGAAGGCATTGAATTTTATTTGTGTGAGAAGCTCTTCTGTTTTTTTTAGTGTTTCTTCGGAGATCTCACCGAGAAATTTTAGTGTTAGATGGAGATTTTCTAATTCAGTGAGTTTGCCGGTGAATTTCTTGTTTTGGACTAGGGGATGGAGGCGTGCGATTTCTTTAACTACTTCTGGAGGAGGATCGATTGCTATGAACGCACGAGTTATCATTGGGATTTATTTTGGGACAATAGCTGTTGTACTATAGTCTTTTATCTGTGCTATTTTTTTTACTTCATCTAAAGAAACTGATTCTACTCTTTTATCATGCGTGTAATAATCTTCTGCTTTTGAGATTAGTTCAGCGTAGAGGAGTTCGTTCATGACGTTTGTGCTTTCTTCTGTCGAGATCTTTCGCAAGCCGATGATACGCTCTTTCGCTTCTGCGATTTCTTTTTCAGTGAGGTTTTCTATGTTTTCAAATTCTTCAATGATAATTTTTTTTATTTCTGGGAGTGCTTCTTTTGTTGTTCCGACGTAGATTGAGTAGTAGGAATAATTTTTTTCGGTTGTGATCGAACTTTTTACTGCGTAGGCGAGTCCTCGTTCTTCTCGGATTTTTAAAAACAACTTTGATGACATGCCGTTTGCGAGATACGCATCGAGCACTTCGAGCGCATAATAGGACGGT
>CAYPUL010000016.1:0-12447 GCA_964413975.1 Candidatus Woesearchaeota archaeon | reverse complement strand
CTCCTTGATCCATTTCCAAGGAGCCTTGATGCATACTATGAGAGATCAACTCCCCAACGAGAAATAGTCCTCAGTATCGGGAATGTCCATTCTCTTCCGCTTGAGATTGTGAGTGCTTCTTATAATAATACTATTATTTTTGATAAGATAGAAGGAAATTCTCTTCTTCAGCCGCGTGCACTTGGAGGACCGCTCGATCATACTTCACTTGTTTTTAAAATACCTCCTAATTTTCCGTGGGATGATAAACTTGCGGAAGGGATAAAAGTCAACTATAGGATCTTTGGAAGTGAGCGAGTTATGTCTGAGATAGTCTCTCCTTGGGCATATCGCGATCCTGCTTTTATCGCATTAGATCTTGTGAGACAAAAGCCGAATGTTGAAGAGTTTGATTTCCTTATTTTTGATGAGGTAAATAAGACTATAACAGTAAAACAAGGATCATGGAGGATTGATAAAGACCTTATTATCCCTGCTGATAGAAACTTTGTGATTAATGGCGGAACAACGATAGATCTTATTAGAGATGCGATAATTCTTTCATACTCTCCTCTCAAATTTAAGGGAGATGAGAGTATGCCTGTTCGAATCTTGTCTTCTGATGGGAGTGGTCAGGGGCTTATTGTTCTTAATGTACAGTAGCAATCGCATCTTACTTATGTTTTCTTTGATAATCTTATTGCTCCCTTGAAGAATGGATTAATGCTCACTGGAGCAATTACCTTTTATGAATCTCCTGTTCTATTGAACAATGTGCGATTCTCGAATATTAGAGCTGAGGATAACTTAAATATAATACGCTCAGAATTTATAATAAAAAAGATATTGTTTGAAAATGCTAGTTCTGACTGTTTTGATACTGATTTTAGCAATGGTAGTATACAAGAAGCGATGTGCTCTCGCTGTTCGAACGATTGTCTTGATTTTTCAGGATCTGTGGGGACAATCTATGGTTTGCATGCAACTGATATTGGAGATAAGGGAATAAGCGTTGGAGAGAATAGTAGTGTTCAGGCAAAGGATGTTGTTGTTAAGAATGCTTTTCTTGGAGTTAGTGCGAAGGACCTTTCTCTTCTTCTTATTGAGAACCTTAGTATACAGAATGCGACGTATCCATTTGCTCTCTATCAGAAGAAATCAGAATTTGGACCCGCAAAGATTGAAGCGCGTAATATTACGCTAGATTCTAATGGACAAATCATTGTTGAGCAGGGATCAGAGATCTCTTTGGATACAGAAGTTATTAAAGGAAGTAAAAAGAATGTTTATGCACAACTCTACCCTGGAGGATGATATGCGCAATATAAAAACAAACGGGAAAAAAGAACGATACGAACGAAAGTTTGTCAGCTATGATCTTACGCTTGCGGATATGCTCTTCCTTATAAAGACGAATCCTTTGTTTTTTCGCGAGGCGTTTCCGTTACGACAGGTAAATAGCCTTTATCTAGATAGTATTGACCGAGGCGATTACACTGATAATCGTGATGGTAATCCGTATCGTTCAAAAACACGAATAAGATGGTATGGTACTCTTAGAGGTAAGATAGATCGTCCTGTTCTTGAGATCAAGATCAAGAGAAATCAAACAAGTAAGAAACTATCTTTCTTCCTAGCGCCATTTGTGTTAGATAGTGCATTTACGCTGAAAAAATTAAGGCAGTGTTTTGCTACTTCTTCTCTCCCTCGAGAGATATTAACTAGTATTCATACCTGTGAACCAGTTCTTATTACTTCTTATAAACGAAGATATTTCCTTTCTGCAGATAAACAGTGTCGACTTACCCTTGATTCTGATCTTGTCTTTTATGAAATCAAGAATCATGATAATCTCTTTGGGAGGAAAATTGATAATAGAGAACTGTTTATTCTTGAGCTGAAGTATTATGGAGATTACGAGGATTCTGTTCAACGTATTACTCAGCACTTTCCTTTTCGACTTGCACGAAGTTCGAAATATGTTGCTGGTGTTAACACAGTGGAATCATGGTAAAGAAAAAGAATTGACTATTTTGTAGGAGAGACGGGAGGAAAACCCCCTACTTTATATACCTTCACGAACACCAATCGCTATGGATATTGATGAAAAACGTGATAGAATTATTGATCGTCTCTTTACACTCGAGCGAACAACTCGGATTCTTCTCCTCCTACTGATTATTGGTTTTGTTCTCAGGATGATTGCTGCACGGAATGTTGCGGTTGGTGCTGATGAAATGCACTTTGTAACCCATGCTATTAATTTTCTTTCTTCGGGTAGACTGACAACCTATGATCAATCTGCTGGATTATGGCATGCGCTTACTAGCCTATCCTATATGATTTTCGGAGTAACGCACCTTGCATCACGTTTCCCTGCGGTTCTCTTTGGATCGTTCTCGATTATTGTTATTTATCTTCTTGCTAAAGAGTTTTTCGATACCCGAATTGCTATTCTTGCTGCGGCACTCCTTACTTTTGCACCATTTCATATCAAATATTCGGTTGCTGAGATGGATGTTATGGCTATGTTTTTTGTCCTCCTAAGTATGTTCTTCTTTGTTCGGGGATGCTCATCAGTAGGAAAGAAATATATTATCTTTAGCGGTATTGCGCTTGGGTTGGCAGTATATACAAAGGTTTATCCGCTCCTTTTCATTCCTTCGTTCTTTCTCTATGCACTATTCTTTCGAAGAAGACGATTGGTTACCTCGCCAGAACAAGCTCCTGAAAGAATGAATCGATCGTTTCTAAAAACAATCTCTTTTATGATTCCGCTGCTTATCGTGGTCTTTCTATTTACGATTCCTGCGCTGACACATAATTATATTCTATATAAGGAAAAGGGTTTTCTTGATCTCCAATTTACGCGAACGCTTGGTCTTGGAAAGAATATCTCTGAGCAATACTATGGATGGGACGCTCAATTTAACGCGAAAAACTCGTGGAAGGGTCTACTTTTTGGGGATACGAAACATATAGCGTCTGGAAAACCGCTTCTTCTTGGGGCGATAGAATCTATTCTTCGTGGTGATCCGCTTATTTTTATTCTTGGTTTATTGGGAATTGTTTTTATCCTTTCGTATCGGCGTGAGTATTCGCACTATCTTGTCTTTTTGCTTCTGAGTATTGCGTTTATTCTGCCGTTCCTTGCGTCAATTATCCTGTTGCCGAAACATTACCTCTTTATCGAACTCTTGCTTGTGCCTCCTGCGGCGCTTAGTATTCAGGAGATAACGAATCGAATTGGAAGGAAAGTTAATAAGGACAGTGAGCGATATGCATTTGTGTTCATTGGTATTGTACAACTGATTCTTCTCGGATTGCCGCTTTCGAATATGGCCTCTACTCACTTTTATGGAACTAATCATCTTGCGCAGCTTATGGACTTTAAAGAAGAGACAATTCCAAAAAATGCGTTAGTTATTGCTGATAGTCGTATCTATCAAGGTAGGATTCATTGGGCACTCTATGGTCGGCCATATCTGGATGGGTATGAATTTATTTCTATCCTGAACAAGCAAAATGAAATACCTGGGACAAGTGTTACGGTTGATTTTTATTTTATTGAATGCGTTCCTGATGATTGTGGTTGGGGAACTATTAAGAATCAGCCGCAGCTCAATGCATCAATGGAAGAACTTCTTAAGATTATACAATCAAATGCTCGATTGGTACAAACGATTTCTGAACCTATTGAAGAAGGACCTTACTATCCGATCTTTTCATCTGAAAAAAAGAGAGTTATCCTTCAAGTTTACCAAGGGAAGATGACTGTGAAGGATAGTGTTCTTCTCAGCGCTCGCCAGCCTAGAGTATGGTTCTTGTATACTATTGGCTATTATCCTATCGAAGATAATTTTGATTATGCTAGACCGAAAGGCATTGTGGAGGTACTTGGCAATACTATTGCCCATTGGATTGTTATTCTTTCAGTAATCCTTGCACTTTTTGCTCCAATTTATGTTCTTATCTTGGTACTAAAAAGATGAAGATCTCGATTATTATCCCTGTTTATAATGAAGAAAAAACTGTTGCTGCTATTCTTGATAAAGTGGCTAGGGTGAAGCTTGGTCTGCAGAAAGAGATCATTATTGTGAATGATGGGAGCAATGATGATTCAAAAAGAGTGATTGAGGGATACTTAAGGAGGAAGCGACGAAAGAATATTTATTGGCGATTTATCACGAAGGAAAATGGTGGTAAGGGATCTGCGGTGCGGAAAGGGATAGAGCTTGCATCAGGAGATATTATTACTATCCAGGATGCAGACAGCGAATACAATCCTGAGGATTATCGAAAGCTCATTGCACCAATTCTCGAGGGGAAGGAGGTTGTTGTTTATGGTTCTAGATTTCTTGGCGCCCATGAACCGCTTTATCGTGTCTACTTTTGGGGAAATAAATTCCTTACGTTTATTACTAAGATATTGTATAGAGCAAGGATAACTGATATGGAGACTTGCTATAAGGTTTTTCGAGCAGATGTTATAAAAGATATTCCTCTTCGTGCACATCATTTTGAGATCGAACCTGAGGTTACTGCGAAGATCCTTCTGAAAGGTATTCGGATTAAAGAGATTCCAATATCATATCGCCCGCGTTCTGTTGAAGAAGGGAAGAAGATTGGGTGGCGCGATGGTATTCAGGCGATAGGAACACTTATGTACTGGAGGTTTTTGGGGTCTCGTGAGGATTCATCAACATTAGAGATGCCCATAAGAACAATGCAGAAGCGCTCACGAATGCAAGTGAGAATTGGAGAAGATTACTTGAGAAGAAAAAGAGTGCGCTGATCTCTATTAGCACTAGGAAGAAGAGATACCAATATCCTTGTGTGTTTCCTTGAGAGAGTTTGTATAGGAGAATTAGATTTGCAAACGATAAGAAACTTGTTGCAATTCCGAGATAGAAGAGGATGGATACTGCGAGTGGGACTGTCTTCCCGGAAAAGATGTATACTAATGTCTTGGGAAAGAAGAAGAATATTACTAATGCGACACCAATCGCTAGTGTCAAGAGAATGAGCGCATTGAAAAATACATTTCCTGATTTTTTCTCTTCCTGAGAATCTGCTGCGATTGGGAACATTGCTCGACTGATTGGTTGAGTTCCCCAGAAGATTGTTTTTGAGAGAATAGAAGCAATTGCATAGGCTCCTGCGACTTCCTCGGGGAAGACGATCTTTGCAATAATAATATCTAGGCTATAGAATGCTAAGAGCGAGAGGATGACTACGAATGTTGGTTTAGTGTATCCTTGGATGTTCTCGACGCGCGCCTCCTTCTCTTTTGCTTTTAGGATATCCTTTAAACTAACGAATGAGAGGAGAAAAGAAACGAGTACGCCGCCTATATTCCCCAGAATAGCGCCGTACACTCTCATGCCTGCATAGACAAAAATAAGTGCGAGGATCACTTTCACTGATGATTCGATGATCATATTGATCCCGAGTGCTTTAAACCATGTTTTTCCTTGCATTATTCCTCTTCCAACAGGAATGAGAAACGCTAGGAATATCATGAATCCATTGAGAATCATGAGTGGATAGGGTATTCTAATAAAGTTGGCTAGTGGGATAGCGATGAGTGCATATGCGCAGAACATTAGGAATGATATCTTAGATGCTCTGAAGAGTGATCTCTTTGTGATATTCTTTAGTTTTCCGATGTCTTTTTCTGCAGCAGTATATTTTGCGAGTACCAACTCGATTGACTCTGTAAATACTGCGAGTATATAAACAAATGAGAAGAGTGTTGCGAGCATACCATACTCTGCAATGCTCAGAAAACGAGCCATTAGGAGATGAAAGAGGAAATTTAGGGCATTAAAGATATTAAAGGCAACGAGTAGGATGATACTCCCTGTGATAACTTTTCTATGGATGCGTTCCATTATTCAAACAATCCCTCTTTAAATATTATAAATCCTAGTATGATAATAATGAGCTGGAATATCCAGATTGAGAGGACGACGCGGCGTTCTGTGGGCCTTATGCTGATCTTTTTCATCGCAGCGATGGCGATGTGATTGATGCTGTAGAATTTCTCATAGGGAAGATCTAGGGTATTGTCAGGAAGTGGCTTTCCAAAACTATGCTTTATTAATTTCCCCCGTATCTTTAACAGCGCTTCAAGTATATATGGGATAAAAAAGAATAGTGCGATCTTCTCGAAATCCCCAAGAATAGAAATAATTGCTATCAATCCGCCGAGTGCGTAGGTGAGTGAATCTCCTGGGAAAACGCGTGCTGGATAAAAGTTGTAGGTCATAAAGGCTAGGAGCGCTGCTACCATACATCCTGCGATAATGGCAAGCCAGGGTGTTCCGGTGATATATGCAACAATACCAAGAGCGCTAATTAGAAGTATCCCCTGCCCTGCTTCTAGTCCGTTACATCCTGCGATGATGTTAAAGGCCATTGTAGCACCGACAATACCTAGTGGAATCATGAGTAGAGGATAAAAGATTCCTAAATCGAGAATGCCGATAAAAGGGAGTAGCACCTTACTTTTTCCTACATTGATAGCCATGAGCGGGATTGCAGCGATTAAAACTAGAATAATACGCGATCGTCGTGATAAGCCACCCTTTCGCCATCCCATAAGATCGTCCATAAATCCGATGCCTGTTAGTAAAAGAATAACTGTTGAGAGCGCGAGTGCTTCAAAGAGGGTGATGTTTGTTTCGCGGACAATGAATACCTGATATGCTATGTAGGCGAAAACTCCGATCATAAATCCAAGGATTGTAACAACGCCACCTGAACCAGAGACCTTCGGGGCTTCATATTTATTCATATCTTCCCAGACAAGGCCGATTTGTCGTGCTTTCCGTATCCAAAGAGGCAACATAAACAAGACTACAAAGAAACTTATCAGTATTGGAAAGAAAATGATTGCGGCCATTACCTGCCTCTTTGTAATTCTTCTGGATAGAATGTACTTATGTATTCTGGTTTGAATATGATATCTTTTGGATAGCGAATCTCCCAGATTCGGATTGGGCCTCGTAATTCGTTGAGATAAATTATATCTTTTCCCCCAAGATCAACATTCTGAGATTTTAAGTGGGCAACAATAAAATCATCCTCGCTATGAACGAGTTTAAATGAGGGGCTCTGCTGTTTATATAGATACAACCAGGCAACTCGTGATTTTACAGTTCGCGGACTGAGATAGAGCAGTGTACCGTCCTGAATGACGCGGCCTTCTCCGCCATCAGAAACAAGTCGATGCATGAGATAGAATCCTGCCTCAACACCGCTACCGAAATCTAGGAAGGAATCATCAAATGCGTACCTTATAGGTAATATAATTTGTTTCCCTTGGTAGACAAAAATGCCGCGCGGTTGAGTCATTGTATTTCCTTGTTTCTCTCTTTCTATTAGGATTCCTCCTAATCCTGCTTGTCCTGCTGGTAAGAAAATCTGAGTGTTGTTGAGATTGTATCTAATATCTTCGTCTAATGTTGCACCGCCTTCATAGAAATAAACTGTAGAATTCTTTGTTTCTTGTGTCATTCGTTCATTGATGTGAAATGGCGGGATGTAACTTGCACGGTCATATGTCTGATCTGATCCGATCAAGGAGTAAGCGGAGTATTTTCCGATATCAGTTGAGTCGATGAGGAAGTGGGTAGTATTATGGGCATAGAGATATTCAAGCGCGTCTTGTTCGCTGCTTCCTGCTAATGCATGTCTACCCATTAAATGATTCCAGTATGAGTGGAAATTTCCTCCATCCAAAACTGTTGCTCGGTTGCCAATGCTCTGTAGCCAATAACCGTAATCCCACCAGTGACCGAAGACTGATTGTTGCGGAGTACTCTCCCGCACCCAGGCCATTGCTTTTTGCCATTGGTTTGTATAGGGTGATGGCACATGATACTTAGAGGTGGTACTTATTTCATTGTAATATAGTTGCGCTGCGAATAAGGCTGAAAGAATAACCACTGCAACTAATACAAATCGCACAATCTTCCAAAATTCGTCTTTTGCATTTTTCATTGTTGTTGAGAATGCAATGACAAAGTATGCTACTAAAATAGATACTGGGGGCACTAACATCATGATCAGTCGGACTGCATTTCTTACTGAGAAGATCGTCATAAAAAAGAATGTGAGTAGGATTAATATGCCTATGTCTATTGTCGCAAATTTTTCATGTTTTCCATCATGATAATTACGATAGTAGAAGTAACCGATACTCCCGAGAAATACGATAAAGCCTATTAAAAATAAAGCTATGCTTTCGTAGCTTGTTCCATTTAGAACAGAATCTGGTTTGTATCGACTAAAGATAATTGCAATAAGAAATAGTATATAGCTAGCGGTAAGTATCATACGTTCCTTTCTGCTAAATGCGTGAATTGTGTTGAAGAAAAGGTAGACTGATCCGATAATTGTTAGCCAGAAGAGCAAGGGAATATTTTTTAAATTCTCTACAACAGGACCAAAACTCCCGGCCCATTCAACAAAATATACTGGTTTATTTTCAGCAACTGTCTGGATCAGTCGTGAAGAAGTTGGGATTACTAGATTATAAATAATGTATTGGATTTGGGCAGTTATAAAGCCTGGTCCGAATGCGATTACGCTGACTATTGCCGCACTGAGCATTACCAGCAATACCGAGATGAATGTTAGGGGTATTTTTTTGAATCGCTCTGTTATAAAGTATTTCTGGAGATGGGGGATAACGATAAATATATGGAATGCTGCGATGAGTAGAATTAGGAAGACCGAACCAGTTGTAATACCAATGAAAAGTCTAAAGAGGGGATAACGCGCTGTGAAGGGCGTCATAAGGAGGATCGCGGAGAAATACCAGAGTGTGCAAGAATACAATCTTTTTTTTGTTAGTGTGCCGAAGAGAAATGACAGAAACAGTGGTGGTATAATGCTAAAGAATACATATATGTATCCTCCCCACACAAGCGCTAACATCGCTGAGGTGATGCCTGCAAGCAGCGCAAAGAGATATCGTACATTCTTCTCTGCTCTCCATGAGCGAAGGAAAAAGTAAAACGCTAATGAGAGAAATAAGAATGCTGAGGACTCTTTCTCAGGAATTCCTGCGATTGTTCGTGGTAAAAATACTGGTAGGATCGAGAGAAAAAGAGCAGCGATTAATCCAATAGCTCCTGCTCTTTTTTTTCCTAAATTGGGTATAAAGATCTCACGCACCATGAAGAAGAAAGCAATAACAGTTAGCCCAAACATAACGACTGGGTAGAGGATTGCAGAGTAGGTTACTGAAGGTGAGCCGAAGTATATTGCGATTTTATGAAGCCAGGCAATGAGATATGGTGTTAAGATAAGTTCGTTTCGTGTTTCAAAACCTAGAGGAACATAGCGCATTGTATCGAAAGCAAAGAGCGATCCCTCTTCTACGATGTGTTTTGCCCATCTGAGAAATAAAAATGGATCAAGATCTGGACCAAGTGTCCAATCATTTGTTGTAATATCCTTTAAGCCTGGAAGATTTCGCGTGCGTATCCAGACTGCGAGCCATGTAATAAAGCCTAGGAGCGGATAGACACTCAGCTGTCTTTTTTTCAGGTAAATGAGAGCTGCGGAGAGGAGACATGCCCCTGTAAGAATGAACCAGTGTGTTGGTGTGAATAATGATAAGTATGGAATGGAGATGCCTATTGAAGGTAGTATCCCAAATATAAAAGAGAGGATAACGCCGATAACAAAACCAGCCATAAGATGATCGCGTTTCATGAGTGCAAGAATCTGTCCCTTCCTGATACGGATTATATCGTCGCTCGAGGTTTCTGTCGAGAAGTTTGTTGTTTCTGTTCCGATATTCTCAACCATCGTTTTTAACCTTGAGACTTTATAGCCCTGCCGTATATAAACCTTTCACCAATATTAGTATCTCCTAGAAATCCTGTGCATAATATAGTTCTCTCTGTGTTTAACCTGGGGCATAAGCATGTCTTTTATTGCAATTATGAATTCTTTAAATGGCTTATCTTTTTTAATGATTCTTTTTTAAGAAGATATTTTCCGATACCTTTTAATAAAAACAATTTACTTTTGAAAATGGCCTCGTAAATTAAATTGTACAAATAAGGATCGGTAAATATTTTTTTCTGAAATGCTCGAACATATAATTCTAATAAGTAATTTAATTGTACTGTTTTGTCTAGGGTTTCATAATTCATTAAACCTAATGTCGTCATGTTCATTTTGGTTAAATTTTCAATCTTAAGCAAAGGAATGGAGATAAAAGCAGTATTATTTTCGTTTAGGAAGTCTATCTTTTTATTACCTGCTAAGACTGCTCTGAATCTATCAAGATTGTTTAGGAGGAATTCTTTTTTTACCATTAACTGTTGAATATTAAATAGACCTGAGTATTCTTCTATATGGAAATTTTTCATGGCCTTGATAACATTAAAGGTAAGATAATTGCCTAGCTTTTTTTCATACGCAAAATAGCCACAGCAGCTAATCTCTTTTTTAGTTTTCTCTAAAGAATAAGCTTGCAGATAATTTTTATATTTAGAAAAAATCCCGCCTCTATCTGAAAAGCCTATATAAGTATAATCCTTTATTTTCTTTATCAATTCTGAAGTGTTAATGGCGTCGTTGTGACTTATTATGATATATTTATTTTTTAACCTTGGCAGATCATGTCTTTCAAAACTTTTTTCTTCATTGATTATTTCCCAGAAAAACTTTTTGAAAAGAACAAGATAATCGTTTTCTTTAATAGTTCTTGAATATCCCCTTTCTGCAATCTTCTTTCTCTCTTTTTCGTTTTTAAGATAATATTTTATCTTTTCCAATAGTTCTTCTTTTGTATGAAAGAATACTATTTCTTCGTTTTCTTTAAAATATTTTTTATATTCTTTGTAATAATCAACTAATTGAAAAGATTTGCAGGCATAAATATCGAAAATCCTACCTTTAAAATGTGGGACATTATTATAATTTCTTGAAAATCCAAGATTTATTTTAGTCTGATTAACTATTTTATGGATTTCTTCTGTTTTAAGAGGTCCTTTGTATATCTCTGAAAGTGTTGGAAAATCGCTCCAGCCATGTCCCCATAAGCTGACTTTTATACCATTGGCTAATAGATACCTAATGTATTCTACTCTAGAAGGGAGCGGGCGACCTATGAATGATACATCGTAGATTTTTTCTAGTTCTAGAGGTTTAAAATTATTAGTATCGGCCCCTATAATTGGATAGGCATTTTTTATTCCTTCTTTTAGATATTTGTCAAATTTGTCAATTTGAGGAACCATACAGTAATCTGCGAACAAAGCATAATATCTCGAACGATTTTCAAATCTTAAATCATCGTCACCAAAATGCACTATGGTTTTTGTTTTGGGAGATATCTGATTTATTCTTCTTATTGTCTCTATATTTATTTCATTTGATTCGATTAAGAAAATAAAGAAGTTGGGTTTTTTCATTTGAACTATCTTAAATAATTCCTCTTGCATTTTTTTTGATCCTAACTGCAATTTCTTTTTTTTAGGATCAAAACCTATTACTTCGCCAAGAAATTTTTCGAAGATTCTACACCATTGATATGGCCAACGATTAGCGTCTTCGCAACCCCACATTGCTGCTACTAGACTTCTTTTTCTCAACTCTCTATCGTGTAGAGCGGACTGATATGGCTCTCTTTGACCGAAATAATCTACTTTATACTTCTTTATGCTTCTTTTTACCATGATAAACCTAGGGAGAGTTGATCCATTTAAACTTTTATGAAGCCTACTATTATATATCTCAGTTGTGTCAAATGACTCTAACCTACAACATTAATCTTATTTACATAATCTATATAAGACAGATATATCTTACTAAGTAAATGTATAAGCAATTTGAAAATATAAAATCTATAGGCTTTGATCTAGATGATACTCTTTATCCTAGTAGTAAAAAGATTGATGAAAGAATTGTTAAGGTTATTGCTGAGAAAATATTATATAAGAAACCTGAATTGAATTCAATAAATAATGCTATGAATTTCTATCAAAAACGGCGTATGGAAATCGGAAGCGGAAAACAGGTTTTAATGGAGATAGGATATGAAGAGGCTGCAGAAATAATGAATGAATGTATGATAAAAGCAGATTTTACAGATTTACTTAAAAAAAATTTTTCCGTAATACGTTTATTAAGAATGTTAACTAGAAAATATTCAACTTTTCTTATAACCGGAGCCTCCAAAAAATTAGCTTTATTAAGGCTTGAGAAACTCGGAATCGAAAGCTCATTTTTTAATTATTTGATATTTAGTGATTCATTAAATGGGAATAAAAAAATAGATGGATCTGTTTTTAAGTATTATTTAACTATTTCTCCTTATAATGCTGAAGAACATGTGTATATAGGGGATAACATAACCTCGGATATTCTTCCGGCAAAATCTGTTGGAATGAAGACTATTTTAGTTGGGGATAACAGCCACCTTGCAGATTACTGTGTTAA
>CAYPUL010000015.1:0-13279 GCA_964413975.1 Candidatus Woesearchaeota archaeon | reverse complement strand
CAGTAGTTACATTAGAAAGATTTAAATACCAATGGGTAGTGGAAACCAGATGGAAGACAAGAATAGGACTGGAAGAAGGGCCGCACTGGGCGTTATCGCCGCCGGTATACTTGGTGGAGGCTATGCCGGAATAAAATCTGGGTATCTTGGAAAGGCTATTGAGCGGTATATTCTTATTCCAATAACAAATAGCTATGTGTGGAAGAAGGAACGCGAAAGTACTCATATCACTCCTCGCTTAGAAAATAATAGGCTCACGGTTAATTGTGTTTATATTACCAACCCAAAAAATAAGGCATACATCATTCCTTATAGGGGAGATACCGAAGGAATCGCGCACGAAATTCCTCGTAAAGGATTGCCACTCGAGGGCATCCTCTCTCAGGGAGAGAAGTTTAAACTTTTTATACGAACCGAAAACGGCAGTGTTTTCGGTAGAGAAAGGTGGTATCTTTGGGAGAAGGATGGTGGTCTAAGGTGGTCAGAGAGAGATATATCTAAAGATGGATATCTTGATGAACTTGATGGTTTCCATGGTTTTTGATGGTTTATGCAAAATAGAATCCCTCGATGTCGCCAGTAGGAGAGAGTGTAGAACTCTGTGCATTATATTTCTGAAGCAATGTTTGTAGATATCTTCGTATTTCTGCGGTTCCCAGTTTTTCTGTGAGGACCAAAGTTTTCCCTATCTCCTTATATCTTTCAAGTGTAGTTACTCCCTCTGTTGCTGTAGGTAATACCCTTCTCATATCTTCTGGCTCCGGGTTCCATTCCAGTTTTACTTCGGGTGTATTCAGTGGTTTGTCTGCATAAGAGTCAAATCGTTTTAATATTTCTATAGCAAGGGTTTCACTCTGCTCTTTTGTTAGCGTCTTCCTAAACACCCCCTTGGTAGGAGTAAGCAAAAATCCATTATCGTTATATTTCTTAATCGTGCTTGTCACAATTAAATCAGAGCTACCATCTTGCTTTTGTTGTAGTGACATGCTTATCTCATAGATAAACCATCCTTCATAATTGTTCTTCTTAAAGGTATCAAAGATCGCAGTGCTTACATAGTAGATCTTCTTCACAAGGATTAATGATCCAATATCTTGTTTCTCCCAGACTATCCCAGTCCCTACAACACCTTGTTGTTTGCTCTCTGCTTCTTTTATAATAGCAAACAAGGAAGGAATATCTTTAGCAAGTGTTAGCATTGCACCATCGACAATTCCTGCGAATATGTTTTTATACCCACCACCAAGTATTTTACTTAACTTAAATGCTCTTCCTTCTATCCTCAATTTATATTCAAGACGTTCTGGCGCTTTTCCATCTATCGCGCTTGTTAGTTGTAATGTCGCAATGATCTTCCCTACAGGATTTTTATCATCTACTCCAGGAACGTTTTTTATATATGCTTCAATATTTACTAGTGCCTCAATATCCTTCCCTTTACATCCAGAATCATCAATTCTGCAATCTGCAGTGCACTTCAGACTTCCAGCAAGGTAGGTCGGATTGTATTCTTTACATTTATCTATTCCATCCCCAAACTGTCCGAAGTCTGTGGTGTCGCATTCTTCAGTGCCTTCACTTACTTTGTTGCCGCAAGTCTGCTGGGGTTGTTGCGGCTGTGTTACAGCGTATTTCTGTTTGCAAGTTGAAAGAAATGTATCTGCATAATTTCTCAGTTCTGTATTCGTGATCTGGCGACCATTATTATCTGCCAGAACAAGCCTATTTCCACATACGTCTTTCTCAAATGTAAAGCCAAAGTACTGGATCTCTCCACGCGGTATTTCTACAGTACATTGTTGAGTTTGTGGACAAGGTTCATTAATTCCAAGAGGTTTGCCTCTAATCTCAGGACACGGATTGTTAAGGTCCATATCTAATTGACCGCTAAGCGCCGCTATCTCTAATAGGTCTCGCGAGATTGGTTCTACAGAATAATAGCATATGTTTTCATCTCTCCCATCTCCGTCATAATCAAATAATTCGTTCTGTGTGAATGGTAGCTCAAAATCAAAGGTTTGCGTTTGGCGTTGATAAAGGAAGGAATAATACTTACAGTTTTGGTTTGATCCACTTGCTTCTATTGCCCAGAGTGGAAGTTTGATTGTTTTCGAGAGAATTTTTAGTTCTGGTCCTGTGATCTGTGCTCCTTCTCCATTAACATTAAATCTCCAGCCAAGTGTCCTTATATCCTCATAGTAATAGTCTACCGGAACCTCCTGTGTTGGTATTGTTGCTAGAATAATATCTTGCGTCTCTCGCGGGAAACAGAAACCAGATGTTTGTTGGGTTGTCGGCTGTGTTGTTGGCTGTTGTGTAGTAGGTTTTTTCGTGCAAGAGAGTCCGAGTGGCGTTGTGTCTGATTGAGGAACATAGAGAAGCGCAAGTGAGATACCAATCAAAACAAGAATACTAATACCTCTTTTCATACAATATAGTACAAACTTTTCTTTAAATATCTTTATCTCTAATTCCCCAATATCCTCAATTCCTGTATCACTAAAGAAAAATCTGAACTCTTTATCTCCTTATCTTGAGCAATGTTGCCAAAAATATCAGAACCAAATGGAAGATATCCATCAATTCGTTCTTGTAATTTAATACACACTCTTGAATAATCTAGCTTTTCATTTATTCTAAGTTCAACTGGGATTCCAGTCCCATGTCTAATGTAACTAACACTATAGGCGGATGTTCCCAGATCGGAAGGCCTTAAAACGATAGTGACAAAATCCTCAGAACTAAGACTAAAGGTTTCTCCGATCCTTTTTTCTAAATCTCCGTTTGATTGAATTCCCTCTCTGCTTAATACTTCTAAAAAATTTCTTGCTATATTTCTTATATCATCAAGACTAATTCTCATATTATCTTACACTCTATCGGAAGGACTTCTGTCTCTTTGCCCGTGCCTTTGAGTCTCCAGGTTTTCTGGTTTCTTTTCTTCGTGAGTCTGGGACCACCATGTTCCGATCATACTTAATAAACGCTTTTTTAAGAACATCTGACCCAGTAATTTCAATAAGAGCGCGGGCGAGTGTAAGCCGCGCAGCCTGGATTTGAGCTTCTTTACCACCACTCGATGTTGTAATGTAAAAATCGTAGGTAAGTTGCTGGCCGAGTTCGTTCCTATAAATACGAATTGGTTCTGCGAGCGCAAGTCTATGGAAGAACGATAGTTCTGTCACAGGAAGAAAATTGTAAAAGACATTTCCTGTTCCTGGCTTAAGCCTTAGTTTTGCTATTGCTGTTTTTCGCTTTCCTGAAAATATCATTTTCTCGTATGATGCTTGTTTTGTTGCCATGTTAAAGTTCTGCGCTTATTTCATTAAGAGTTAGTACCGATGTTTTTTTCTCTTCATTAAGCAATGTTTTTTCTGAAGATTGATATTCGGGAGGAGTATCGTTATAGCACCGAATCTGTTTGAATGCTACATAACCGCGGCCTTGTTTATACGAAAGCATGCCCCTAATTGTTCGTTTCATAATCCGCTCTGGAGATTTCGGAAAATGAGGCCCTTTCAAACTTGAACCGCCACGTTGTCTACGTTGGCGGTAGTTTCTCAGAATCGATGCCCGTTTCCCTGTCACAATGGCATTATTACAGTTAACGATTATAATTTTCTTCCCAAGCAGTGATTGTTTTGCTGCATAACTCGCAAGTCTTCCCAAGACAGTATCAGTCGCATCAATTACCATAGTCTGTTGTTCTTGTTTCATGGTAAGAGTTTTACCGCCTCTGCTCTAGGATTTTTCTTTATTTCCTCGTCCAGTGGAACGAATTCTGACTTTGTTCTTTTCAGTTTTTCTTTTGCGGTTGTCGAAATTGAAAGCGCTGCTATCCTTATCTTCTTTGTAATATCTCCCTGACTAAGGACCTTGCCCGGAATAACTATTGTATCACCCTCAGTTGTCTGCTTGTCTAGTTCAAATAGATTCCTTGCTGCATAAGCTCGTGTTGACGAAGAGAGAATCTGAGCTAGCTTATGCCAAGAAGGATGCTTGATCGCAAGGACTAGCGTCTTTCTAACATCAGGGTTTGTTTTTCTCCTTACCCGCTGCTTTATCTTAGTCTTACTAAGCTGTTTTTTCTGTTTCATGGACGAAAGGAAGATTGATGATATATAAAGTTAACGTTAAGAGTTCTGTTTGATTTATTATTTGGTTAAGAAGATAACGGCTCTCGAATGAGAGATCTTAGCACCCCCGGGCAATTTTCTTCTATCCATTTCTGTTCCTTCTCACCTACTGAAAGAGTTGTTCCATTCCAATATGCTACTGTTTGTTTGTCTTTCTCTACAATCAAACGATCAGGGCAGGTGTTCAGAGGCAATCGTGATATAGAATCTGATGAGACCGCTTGCTGATTTACAAGTCCTCTGTAGGAGTTTTGTAAATAAAAAATTTGATAGGCAAAAAATACCAAAAGCAAAAGATTGATTATAAGTACAAACAGGATTGCGTTGCGCTTGCCTTTCTTACCCCATTTACGATCTATAGCTCTATAAATGAAATACGGGACTAAAGTAAGAGCAATCCAGAAAGTGAATGTAAAAAAGATTATATTCGATATTGAAGGGCGCTGATCCAAGGGGGTTAAAAATGATTGTTCCAATGCCCAAAGAAACGCTCCGAGTATCCAAGCAAGAGGCCAAGCAAATACTCTGAATAGTACCCAGATAAGACTACCTATCACCACATAGGCAATAGGACGGTGTACAGCATCACTTAGATGTAAATCCAGTATATGAAGTTTATCTGGCCCACTCTCCCCTAATCCCGGTCCAATAAAATAAATCGGCAAGGCCACAAGCTGTTCGCCTATAAGAAAAAAGAAGAGTACAAAAAATAGAATAAAGCTAAGAGGCAAATTGTAATTACTCTTCCAATTATTGAGTATTACCCTAAATATGCCATTTGTGAACTTCCCATTGCTTTGCAAAATAAATCCCTTCCTCTCTTAAAATCCTCAAACATATATCGAATAGTAAGTTAAAAACACTTCCGCTTCTATGTTTGAGCCGAGATTCCATTCATTAAACTTCTACTCTATTAAATAAATAAATCCCCATGATTGTTACAAGAATAACGCACACCAAGCTAAAGATAAAATCTGTCATTAACCCAAAGTGTGAAACTCCTGTTAGTATTTCCCTTAATGCGTCTATTTGATATGAAAGCGGATCAAAAAAGGCTATTGTCTTTATTGTGTTCGATGCGGATCCCAGTGGAAATATCGCTCCTGATAAAAAGAAAACAGGCATGATTATAAAATTCATTATTAATGGAAAGGCTTGCATATCCTTTACAATGCTTGCTAACGCGGTCCCAAGCGCCGTAAATATGAATGCCAGAAGAAACATGAACAGCAACCCTAAAGGCAAAAGCATTAGATTTGTTGGTCTAAAACCTATAATCAATGTAATCAGAAAAAGAATAATTCCCTGAATTAAAGCAACTGTTGCTCCTCCGAGGGTTCTCCCAAGAAATATACTGAATCTCGAAGATGGCGAAACCAGCGTTTCTTTCAAAAAACCAAGCTGCCTATCCCAAATAACTTCCATGCCGGTAAACATTCCAGTAAATAATATGCTCATTCCGATTATGCCTGGGGTTAAAAACTGTATATAATTCCCTTCGCCTGCTTTCTCAAATATTTGGCCCAGACCAAAACCTAAGGCAACCAAAAAAAGCACCGGCTGAGCCAATGAACCAACGATTCTTGACCTTGTTCTCCAATATCTTATGAGCTGTCTCAACCACATCACATATATTGCTTTCACTATCTATTCCCCCAAGATTTTGCGGCAGTTCTTATTCTGTCGATTGCGGCTCCGCTTTCCTCTCTCATTTTATGACCTGTAAATTTTAGGAAGGCTTCTTCAAGTGATTTTGTTTTTGTTTTTTTCCTTAATTGAGTAGAGGTTCCCATTGTTATTATTTTTCCATGGTCAATTATTGCAATCCTACGAGCATATTTTTCTGCTTCGTGCATGTAATGGGTTGTGAAAAAAATAGTCATTCCCTCTTCTTTATTTAGTTTTTTGACATAAGCCCACATTTTATTTCTTGTTTGTGGGTCCAAACCAAGCGTTGGCTCATCTAAAAAGAGAATCTTAGGATGATGTATTAGCCCCCTTGCTATTTCCAGCCTTCTTTTCATTCCCCCTGAATATGTTTTAACAAAATCATTTCTTCTATCCCACAAATCAACCAATCTTAACAAGTACTCTATTCTTTCCTCCGCCAATTTTTTAGGGACATTGTACAAAGCGGAGTGAAATCTTAAATTTTCTAATGCTGTCAACTCGTTATCTAAACTAAAATCCTGAAAAACAATGCCAAAAGAAGACCTTACCTCTTGCTGCTCTGTCAAGGGATTGAAATTATTAATTAGTATATCCCCAGAATTTGGGCGCAACAAAGTTGTGAGCATTCTTATTGTTGTGGTCTTTCCTGCGCCGTTGGGTCCTAAAAACGCAAACATCTCACCTTTTTTCACTGCAAAAGAAATTCTATTTACAGCTACAAAATCCTTAAACTTTTTTACAAGGTCTTTTACGACAATTATTGAATTACGCTTCATGTCAAAAGGCATTTGCTTGTCTTCCAATGCAGGTTAGCTGACAATGCATTCTCTTTTTAACGTGTTGTGAGTAAAGTCTGATATAATCGAGAGTGTTGTCACCATAATACGCTCTAACGCCTCCTGAGTATAGAATGCTACATGAGGAGTGATAATAACGTTTTCGTTTTTGAGGAGCTGCTTATCCTGTCGTGAAAGTTTTCCTGTTTTAAGAAGAGTTTCATCTTCAAGAACATCAAGAGCAGCCGCCGCAATGATTTTTTTATTAAGCGCATCAATAAGCGCATTTGTATCAATAAGCGGACCACGTGCAGTGTTTATTAAGATAGCGCCTCTCTTCATTAAAGAAAAGGCTTTTTTGTCAATAAAATGGTGGTTTTCCTTTGTGTAAAATGTATGGAGTGTTATTATATCCGATTTTTTGAGAAGTTCCGTGAGAGAAACATAAGTAAAACCAAGTTCGCGCTCCACACCCTCGCTCGGATAGATATCATAAGCGAGAACATTCATTTCGAAGCCTCTAGCTATTTTTATAACATGTTTTCCGATTCTGCCAGTTCCGATAACACCAAGAGTTTTTCCCTTAAGATCAAAACCCTTAAGGTTCTCAAGAGAGAATATATTGTTTTGTGTTTGTATACACGCTTGTATTGTTTTCCGTGAAAGTGCAAGCATAAGTGCGAAAGTAAATTCCGCAACAGTATTCTCACCGTAATTAGGAACATTAGTAACCGTTATTCCTCGTTTCCTGCACTCCTCAATATCAATGTGATCAAATCCTGTTGATCGTGTTGTGATAAGTCTCAGATTTGGCAGCCGTGTGATAAGCTCTTTTATCAACTCAGAGTAAATGAACACTGAAATAATCTCTGCGTTGTTTGCTGTTTGTATATTCCTTTCCGAGAGTGATTCCTTGAAGAACGAAATAGTATGTCCTTTCAGAGTTTTTTCTATTAAGGATCTTTCCCAGCCCTGAATTTCAAAGAACGCAATATTCATTTATCTCTTTAGAAGGGAGATTGTTATATAAATATGGTGGTTTCTCGTATCTTAGCGATTTGTGTGCAATGTTTAAATACTGTCGTTAAAACTGAATGGTATGAATTTGTCAACCTATACGCTGCCCGAGTCAGAACAAAGGCGATATAAGACCCACGGGATCATACGCATTGACTTTAGATATGTAAGCGATGTTGTTTCTTCGCTCGGGTGCCTTATTAATCTTGAGCAGTTGAGAAAATATAGTATGCCTCAACACGCCTGGGTTAAAAAGGATAATTCCTCTAGACCATGTGTGGTTATCGCCTCTGAAAAAGTGAAGAGTTTTCCAGCTGAAGCCATCTGTCTGAACGATGAGCGCGTTGGCGGATTAGTGATTCGCCTTGGCGAAACACCGGAAGGGAGACGCGGGATTTTACTCAGCACGATTGAAAAAATGCCCTAGATACTCTGCACCACATAAATCTTTTTAAATAAGATTTTTATTCTTGTCCTATGGCTTATGAATCAGAGCTTGAATTCGCGATAGAAACCGCGAGATTAGCAGGAAAATTTCTCATGGAAAATTTTGGCAGTCAGCATGATCCGCAATGGA
Organism: Candidatus Woesearchaeota archaeon; assembly: GCA_964413975.1. Classification (GTDB taxonomy): domain Archaea; phylum Nanobdellota; class Nanobdellia; order Pacearchaeales; family GW2011-AR1; genus UBA73. The sequence continues at coordinate 5,102 of CAYPUL010000015.1, read as the reverse complement.
CCGCAGAAACAAAGGAAACTAACTTTAAGATAGTAATGGACAAAAGAAGTGATGATCTAATCAGAACAAGAATAAAACAATCTTTTCCAGAGGATGACATCTATTCAGAAGAAGCAGAAGATATAGACCGTGGCAGAGTGCGAAGCTGGACTTTTGATCCGATAGATGGCACAGAACCATATGCTAATCATACTAGCAATAACTGGAGTGTGGCAATAGCGCTAATCGAAAACAACAATCCTGTGCTTGGAGTTGTTTATATGCCTCAAAGGCAAGAGCTTTATCGTGCAGTTTCTGGAAATGGGGCTTTTTGTAATGATATCCCTATTAAAGTCTCACGGGAAATAAGCCTAAATAAAGTACGTATGGCGGTTGATGGAGGAAAAAAATTAGCAGGATGGTATGATGCCTCCACCCTCAATATCTTAAAGAATAAAATTGAGCCGAGTATTGCTATACCATTAGCATTTGGTTGCGCTTCTGTTCCATTATGCCAGGTAGCAAGTGGAACTCCAGACCCAAGACTTCCAACAGCAGGAAAAATTGAAGCGTATATGGGCGGTGCTTTAGAGCCATGGGACATGGCGGCTGAAGTCCCAATAATCCGTGAAGCAAAAGGAATAGTTACAAATCTCTCCGGAAGAGAATGGCGTTTCAGCAAGTATAAGCAAGGGGACCCTACAATTCTAGCAGCAAATCCTGTTCTTCACCAAATATTAAAAGATTATCTTGCCCCTGAAATTGAAGATTATTATTCAAAAAACGGTTTCTCTAAGTACAAGTAAAGCCAATATGAATTAGGTAAGCCAGAGAAAACATTTAAATTTGTTCTCTCCTAAGTTATTTCATGAAACATTCTAGGAAAGAAGAGACTGATTTTCAATCAATTGAGAAAAAATGGCAAGAACGATGGCAAAAGGAAAGAGTTTTTGAAGTTCATGAGAATAAAAGAAGTGTAGAAAAGAAACTTTATGTGTTAGAAATGTTCCCTTATCCTTCTGGAAGCGGATTACACATGGGACATGCTTTTAATTATACTATAGGAGATATTTATGCTAGATATAAACGAATGCAAGGCTTTCAGGTCTTGTACCCAATGGGATATGACTCTTTCGGATTGCCAGCCGAGAATGCCGCGATTAAGGAAGGAAAACATCCCAAGAAGTTTACAGAGAGTGCAATAAAGAATTTTATTCTACAACAGCATCTATTAGGCCTAAGCTATGATTGGAGTAGGATGATAAAAACATCTGATCCTGAATACTATCTTTGGAATCAGTATTTCTTCTTACAGTTTTATAAAAAAGGTCTTATATATAGGAAAAAAGCAAATGTCAATTGGTGTAGGAAATGCACAAGCGTGCTCGCTAACGAGCAGGTCCATAATGGGAAATGTTGGCGACATCCAGACACAGAGATTGAAATAAAACAACTTGAACAGTGGTTTCTTAAGACGAGTGATTATGCTAATGAATTACTAAGAGATATTGAAAAACTTGATTGGCCAGAGCGAATAAAGATTATGCAACGCAATTGGATTGGAAGAAGTGAAGGAAGCGAGATTATTTTCAAAATTAATAAAGAGTGGAGCGTGTTTACAACACGACCAGATACATTGTTCGGAGTTACCTTCTTAGTTATCGCGTTGAATCATCCGGAGTTAATGAAAATTGTAACTAAAGAGCAGAAGAATAAAGTACTAGCTCTACAAAAAAAGATTACATCAACTAAGGATATCGACTTAGTTGAGAAGGAAGGTATTTTTACTGGGTCATATGCCACACATCCTTTAACAGGAGAGAAGATTCCTGTCTACGCAGGGAATTTTGTGTTGGCTGAGTATGGTTCCGGTATGGTAATGGCTGTACCAGCACATGATCAAAGAGATTTCGAGTTTGCAAAGAAGTATAAGTTACCAATTAAAGTTGTAATTCAACCAGAAGGAAAGGGAATAGATATCGCAACAATGAAAGAAGCCTACGAAGGATCTGGAAAACTAATTAATTCCCAGGGATTTGACGGTTTGTTTAGCGAAGAAGCAAAAGAACATATCACAATTGCATTGCAACTAAAGAAACTAGGAAAAAAGAGTATGCAGTATAAGTTAAGAGATTGGTTAATCTCACGACAGAGATATTGGGGAACACCAATACCAATAATCTATTGTGATGAGTGCGGTATGTTACCTGTACCTGAAAAAGATCTTCCAGTGTTGCTGCCAGAGAAAGTTGTTTTTGGAAAAGGAAATCCGTTGGAGACAAGTAAGACGTTTGTCAAGGTGAAGTGCTACCAGTGTGGGAAAAGTGCACGAAGAGAGACTGATACTATGGACACGTTTGTGGATAGTAGCTGGTATTTTTTGAGATATTGTGATAGTAAGAATAGCAAAAAACCGTTTGACACAAGTAGAGTTGAACATTGGATGCCAGTAGATATGTACATCGGAGGGGCAGAGCATGCGTGTATGCATTTGATTTATGCCAGATTTTTTACGAAAGTCTTGCGTGATCTTAGTTTTTTAAAAATCAATGAACCATTCCCTCGTTTATTTAATCAAGGAATGCTGCATGGAGAAGATGGTTTTGTTATGTCGAAATCGCGAGGAAATATCATAGACCCACTTGATGTGATTAATCAGTATGGAAGTGATTCCCTACGATTGTTTTTGGTATCTGTCGCTTCTCCGGATAAAGACTTTGTGTGGAGTTCTAATGGAATAGAAGGAAGCTGGAAGTTTCTGAAGAAGATTGTTGGTTATTTCAGTCGAGTGAAGCAGGGAAAGAGTAATGAGAAAACAGAACACTATGTTAATAAAACCATCCAAGAAGTTAGCACTAATTTAGAAAACATGACTTATAATTTTGCTATTATAAAAATACGGGCTTTGTTTGAACGTTTAGAAAACGAGATAAGTAAAAAAGATCTAAGTAAAATTATAAAGTTACTTGCACCATTTTGCCCGCATCTTGCAGAGGAATTGTGGGAACGTCTAGGAAATGAAGGATTTATAAGCCTAGCTCAATGGCCTTCAGTTGATGAAAAAAAGATCAACGATAGATTTGATAAAGCAGAAGAGGCAATCGAAAGCGTTGTTCGCGATATATTAAATATCTTAACACTCTTAAAAGAAAAACAAGGCAGAGAAGGAGAGAAGATTTACATCTATACCCTCCCTGCAGAATTAGAGATGTATAATCCTAAAAAAATTTCCGACAGAGTTGGCAAAAAGGTTGAAGTTTTTAGCGTTAATGACAAAAATAAACACGATCCAACAGGAAAGTCCGGAAAAGCGCGCCCAGGAAAACCAGCTATCTATATCAAGTAAAATCGCCAATTATCTCATCTAATTTTGCCGAATTAACATATCTTCTTCTTCCATGTTTTTTTGACGGCAGATCTCCTTTGTCCATTAAACCATACAACCTGGCTCGATATGCACTATCTGTTACTGTTTTCTTGCGGTTTGCCAATTCATACTTCCTCCACCGTTCTACAGCTTCATTCACTGGTATATGCCCTCCCTCTGATTCTCCAGATACATGCTCTCCCACTGGTTCAATAACTTGTTTTAGTTCAAAGTATTTTATCACTGTATCTAAATCATTACGAAGGCCATATATAGCTCCAGTTCTATCAATCAAACCACGAGTTCTACCGGAAATGACAGATATTAGATCCTCATATCTACTCATAAGATTAATATCTCCCACATCATATAATCTCTCTACTATGGTTAGAAAATCCTTCATAAGTCTAACAGGCGGTATATGCACAGCTAGAATTGTCTCCTCCAGTTTCTGTTCTTGTCCAGTCCCTGTTGCTCCAGAGTATTTTCTAGCACTATGCGGAGAAACATGCGCCCTTCTTGCAATTTCATTAAGCGATAAGTTTTTAGCTGCAAGATCTCTAATTAGTCTAATTTTCTCCTCTGACAATCTCGGCCGCGCCATATAAAAGAATAAAATAACTTATTTATATAAATTTCTGTCCTGTAACCATCACATAGTTATTATCTATTTTTTAGTTATTAAATGCGGGAAGCAGGGATCGAACCTGCGCAGGCACTACGCCACTGCCACCTCAAGGCAGCCCGTTTGACCACTCCGGCATCCCCGCTAAAATCTTAAATTAGAGGTTGTTTATAAGGATTACTGGTTTGGAAATTATTTCAACTCTTTCTCGAATTGATCTAGATTATCTTCTAGAACAGTAATCGCTCTTGTAAGAATTTCCTTAGCAGACATGTTACCAAAAGATTCTATGATAAAAAGAAGTTCTGGGATCTCGCTAAGCGCATCTTTATCTTTCGCAATTATCTCATCAATTTCTGCGTCGTTAATATCGCAGATCCATTTGTTGCCTTTTTTTTCTGGTTTTAAAATTCCTTTCGATTGCGTGATTATCCTATCAATCTCTGGAGCGCTCTTTACTTCATGAAGATAACGATAAAAGCAGATTCCAGGACTATATTTTGCGTGCTCTCTCCCGGTACCTAGTTTTGCTGTAGCTAAAATCTCTAATTTATGGTTCTCTCCTAAGATTGTCAGGGGTATTTTCTCATAAATGACAGTGCCAGCACCTTGAAGATCGCCAGCGTAGACAGTACACGGTCCTTTCTTAAAGAGCTTGAATTCTATCTTTGTCTTCGCAGTCATGCCCTTCTCAAATTTAAGCGGTATCAGACCAATGCGGTGAGTGAGAACTTCATCGAAAAGAGCTGAGTCATTCTTAAAGATTTCTACCTCGTCAATTGCCAACGTTGGCACTTCCGAGATTGTTCTCCGGATCGCATTCGCAAGCGGTTCATTCGCAGGTATTCTAAGGACTATCTTCTCCGGAGTATTCACCAAGACTTCCATTAGTGAGTGATGAAAAAGCGGTTTTTAAACTCTTCTACCGCGTTTTCCTCCTTTCTTCTTCGGACCACCCCGAGGCATCCGTGTCGTATCAAGAATACTTACAATCTCAAAACCAGATTTGCTAAGGCTTTTTACTGCCGCATGTGCACCAGGACCGTGGCCCCTAGTAGTATGACCACGCATTCTTACATATAGTCTTGTAAAACCAAGATCAATGGCGCGTTCAGCTGCGCGCTTGGCAGT
>CAYPUL010000014.1:0-13907 GCA_964413975.1 Candidatus Woesearchaeota archaeon | reverse complement strand
TTTTAAATGTGTCGCTCTGCGCTTCTGTGGTATTATCCGAGAAATATTTCCAAACTACAAATTAAAATTGATAAAGACAGACACTAAAATTTTCACAACAAAAGAAATTCTGGACGAATTTAGTGAAGTGCTTCAAAGAGATTTTGAATATGATGAAGAAGAAACTAATAAGATTATTGAAAAAGTCATGGCTTTTGTAACTTTAGTTGGAAAAAAAGAAAAATTAAATGTTGTAAAGGAAGACCCGGAAGACGATAGAATCTTAGAGTGTGCTATTGCTTCAAAATCTGAATATATTGTTACTTATGATAAACATTTACTAAATCTGAAAGAGTTTAGAGGAATTATGATTGTGAAGCCAGAAGAGATTATGTATAACGATAGAGATTTATAGTTTTTTTATTCTAAGTCCTTGAGAGACTGAAACGATTAACCAGATGATTACATAATAAAAGAAGGTGATCGTAGGCAAAACGGAATTGTCCTTATTTTTGTGAGTCCTGCTATTATGATAATTCGTCAGGATTTTTTTGATACTTGAACTTAAAGAAGACATGGAACTTTTTTTCATGATTCTTCTATGGTTGGTTTTGTTTGAGATCTTCGCTGTGGATGGCGCCGTGGGTAAATGAGTTTATTTTGTCATAAAAATCTAGGATAAGACCCGCGGGGATATTCATGATAACTTGGAGGTCGCCATTTGCGAGCCATTCTTCACTCTCTTTATTTTCGGTTAATAAGCCATAGACTCTGCCTGTATATTGGGCTGGGATTGTAAGTTTGATTCGTTTTGTTTCTATTTTTATTGGGATAATCTCCTTGAGTTTGTGTATTGCATCAGTAAGTTGTTGCTCGAGAGGGCGATTGTCTATTGTGTAGTGAGATTCTCGAAGTGCTGTAAGAATTCGTTCTTCGGTGTATGGTTTTTCGTGTTGATCGGTTGCATTTTTTACAATTAGGATAACTAGTTGCTTTATTTTCTTCTCGCGTTCTTCATCTCTGAACTCTTGCGTTTTTTGTACTTCGCCTAATAGGATTATCTTCTTTGCTATTTCATAGATATCTGATGTGTTGAATGCCTCGATAAGGTCTTTCTGTGCAACGATGTTTCCTTTTTTCGTGTCATGAAAGATATTGTTTGATTGCAATGCTGTAGTGATATTACCCTTGCCTGCTTTTATTTTTAGTGCCTCATTTAAATCAACTATTATTTCGTAGTGTTTTCCTTTTACCTTAAGTCTGGCTTCAACGTTCGACACGAGAGGGATAAAAAAGATACATTAATAAACATTTTTATTTTTTATATCTTGGAGAATTTTTGTAGATATAAGAAACAAGTTTTCTGATTGTTGTGATTGCGTATTCTTTCGGGATAGTAAATTGATACTCTTCTTCGATACGAACGATGAGCGCGGTTGTGTCGAGACTGTCGATTTCTAGAGAGCTTAGTGTTGCTGAATCTTTTAATCTTTCTATTTCAAGGTCTAGGTTTTCTGCGAGGAAAGGGAGGATATCGCTCTTTATTTTGCCATCTAGGGTCATGTTTTTTATAGCACCTAGGAATTAATAATAGTTTGGGAGATGAAACCTTCTACTGAGCACTGATGGAGTAAAGCTTAAATAAGGTGCATGCTAAAAAGGAAGAGAGGTTTTTCAATGGATATTCCGACAGAAATGCAGCATCAGGTAATGGGTTATGATCGAGCTGCGACTATGTTCTCGCCTGATGGGCATCTGTTGCAGGTAGAGTATGCTGAAAAGACTGTGCGATTAGGAAGCGCGAGTATTGGGCTTGTGTGTAAGGATGGTATTGTGATTGTTGCAGATAAACGAATACGGGATAAGTTGTTAGCGCCTGAATCTGCGAATAAGATTCTTGAGATTGATCACCATATTATTGCGACTTCTGCTGGTATATTAGCTGACGCGCGTATTCTGGTTGATCAGGCACAATTGTTGGCGCAGCAGAATAGAGTAACATATGGATCGCCTATTGAGCCTATCTCTGTGATACGGATGATTGCTGATCGAAAGCAATTATTTACACAGTATGGAGGTGCGCGGCCGTATGGTGTTTCGATTATGTTGGGAGGAGTTTCTAGAAATCAAGGGCATCTCTATACGTCTGATGTTACGGGAAACTTTTTCACCTATAAGGCAAATGCTATTGGTGAGAATGACGAGAAGATAAAAGAGATATTGCGAAAGGACTACCGAGAAGATATTAGTATTCATGATGGATTAAAATTTTGTATGCAGATATTTAAAGAGATCTTAGGAAAGAATTTTGAGTTGAGTAGATTTGAGGCTGCGTGGATCTCTCATGACAAGGAAGATATTACGCGCGCGCACGGTGATGATCTTAAGAAATTTGTTAAATAGGTTTTAGGGCAGTTTCAGGATCTTTCTGAATAATAGGCTTGAAAATATTGCTGAGATAAAATACCACCAGAACCATGTTGAGGCTATTTCTGTTTGATTGAATGTGGAACGGATAAAACCGAAGAGTATGAGGATCGGGATCAGGGTGATGATCATTGGTTTTAAGGAGTGGCGCATCATGTCCATTGAGTGAGACATTAGCTCTTTGTTGAGTTCGAGTACTTTTTGATGACTTCCTTCTTTTTGATGTTGTTTCATTTGCGCTTGGATTGATTTTTGCCTTTCTTTTATCTCTTTGATACGCTCTTTATCAAGGATAAAATAGTTTACTAGTGAGATAGCGAATGTAATTGCGAGTGAGATTAAGATGATACTTGTCCTTGGGTAGTTTGTGATGATGTCTAGGAATGCCATTGCTCCTGTAGGGAAAGAGTGTTTTTAAATTATTGTTTAGTGAGCGCCGATGACTTTTCTTAGGGCTGGGTGCATATCTAAGGCGTGCTGTTGAGCGATGTTTTGATAGAGCTGATAGGTTATCATAACTGCGAGAAGGAGCGCGGTTCCTGATGTGAGTGTTCCTAGGATATCGGCGACTGCTGAGAGTGCACCAATCGCGAGACCGCCCATGATAGTGAGGGGCATTATATATCGTTTGAGAATTGACTCTAGAACACGCGGATCCTTCCTGAATCCTGATATTTGCAAACCTGATGCGAGAATATTTTTTGCTTGTGTCGTTTCATCCATGCCAGAGGTTTTTACCCAAAAGACTGCAAATAGGGCTGAGAAAGCAAGATAAAAGAGGATATGGGTGAAGGCTTGAACGATGAATATTGATTGGAGTGTGCCGCGGATTATTGCGGTGGTTATATCGGTGCTTGAGATCCAAAAAGCAAGACCTGAGATAGGAACTCTCCCAGAAAATCCGCCGACAAAGGTAGGATGGCCGAGCCAGTTTTCAAGCAGGCCTGCAATAAGCTGTATGTTTGCAACAAGTGCTGCGGTAAGGATAACTGGCGTGTTTGATGAATAGAAAAATGCGAGAGGCCATTTTAGTGAATAGCCTCTGATGCGTTCAAAGGTGAGCGGAATCTCTACCTTAAGACTTTGTGCCCATACAACAAGGAGAAAGATGCCGATTGTTATTGCAATCGCTGCTATTGCAAGGATTGCTTGCCCTGTGTCTGCGTTTATAATTGATTGTATAAAAATAAAGACCCTTCCTCCACACGGACGGTTTCCGAAATCGAAAAAGCATATTTCGCCTGTTGCATCGATAAATTGGAATAGACTTGCGAAGAGTGTTCGTGCGACACCTGCTACGATGAATAGAGAAACTCCTGATCCAAATCCCCATTTTTGAGCAACGTCGTCCATGAACATAATTGCGATACCTCCTATAATAAGTTGAATAACTAATATTGTTGCAAATCCAGGAAGAGGTTCTAGACCTCCCATTGCTACGTAGACAATTGATTCGAATATAATGAAAAAGATTGTCCCGAGTTTTTGCAATCCCTGGAAGTATTTTTTACCATCTGCTGTTTTTGTATCTATTGCAAGTATGCCTGAACCAACAAGGAGCTGGAGGATAATAGAAGACATAACAATTGGTCCTATACCAAGACTGATGATGCTACCAAATTCGCTTGCGAGAATGTACCTTAAGAATTCGAATTGAGCAAGAAAGTTGTTTGAGAGTCCGTAGAGCGTAATGTTCGAAAGGATGAAGAATGCTGCTAGGATTATAACTGTCCAGATTAGTTTGGTATTGAATGAGAGTTTTTTTTCTACTGGGCGTTTTACTTCAGGCAGATTATAGAGTATTGAGCGGATTTCAAATGCCATATTAATCTCTTGTGATGAGTATGCTACTGCCTTGTTTTTTAATTTTGTCTATGGCAGATTGCGAAGCTGCTGATGCTCTTATTGTTACTTTCTTGGTGAGCTCTCCTTCTGCAAGAACTTTGTATCCCTGGAGATCAACTTCTGATCCTTGTTTTGTGTTAATATCTCTGAGGTTAATTGTTTTTAATTTAAGAGTTGGTTTCCTAGCCCGACGCTTTTTTTTGCCAAAATACTCTTTCCCATAGAGATTGAGAATAAGTGTCTTTTTTTGGTCAGCGCGCTTCCCTGTTCCTGCGAGACCTTTCCCACCGCGATGACCTTTCCCCCTAGCTTTTTTCTTCCCACCACGAGCGTGGGTGTGGGAGCCACGATAGCGCGTTGCTTTTTTTCGCCTTTTATATCTCATATTCTTCCTCTCCCTTGTCATTCTCATCGTTGAGATCTTCTTCATTGGGTGATAGGATTTCTTCTTCTGTTCGTTCTTCGACAAGATCCTCGGGGATTCTTTCGAATTCTCCGACTCTGAGACATTTTGAACAATCTTCTGGTTGAGACTCTGTAAATTCTATATTCCCACAGATACATTGCCAGGCGTATCGCGCACGTGCCATTATAGCATCCTCTCGACTAGTAGATTGATTTTTTCACCATTATCTCCTAAGACTCCTTTCCCTTTTCCTGCGTGCTTTTTTGACTCAATACCACCACGGGGAGGGTGAAGTCTAAAAAAGGGTTTTATGCCAAGTTGAGTCGGTCTCTTTTTCTCTAGTTGTTCGATAATTTTTTCAGGATCGATTTTTGTGTTCTTGAGATATGGTTGTGCACGTTTTGCGAGAAGACGAATTAGCATCTCTCGGTTTATCGTACCATAGGCTATGTAATTTCTTACTCTCTTAAGAAGTTTTTCATTCTCTGTTGTTTGGTTCAGAAGGACTGCTGTATATTTTCTCCGGAGGCGTAGACTATCTAGTGTTTGTTGGATTTTTCCTGGGATATCAACCATGCCTCTAATTCTAATAGCGAGTATCATTTTGGTAGTTCAGTGCTCCTGTTTTTGAGAGTGCATCAAGACAGGCTTTTGCGAAGTTGAATGTTGTGCGCGTTTTTCCTCTTGTTTGTGAATAGGCATCTTTAATACCTGCTAGCTTTAATATTCTTTTTCCCTCATCACCGATAACAAGACCGGTGCCGCGAGGAGCTGGCCAGAGTGTTATTCTGATACTTCCGCATTTTCCCTCGATTTTGAAAGGTATTGTGTGAGGATCGCTCTTATCTTTTTCTGCTTCTGGTGATTCGAATCCTAGTTCAATTCGGATGATATTGAGTTTCGCGTTTCGTATTGCTTTTTCACGTGCAGGGAGTGTTTCTTTCGCTCTTCCGTATCCGATACCAACGTGTCCATTTTTATCACCTACAACAGCCATGCAGGAGAAGGTAATAATATTACCTTCTTGAGTTTTCTTTTGTGTTTGACGCCATGCTCTTCGTTTGCCGCCGCCGAATTTTCCTTTTGCCTGTCCGATAAGGAGAAGATCCGACTCAAGTGAGATCAGTGAGTCGACAATCTCTGGTTCGAGAATCTTCCGCCTCATTTTCAGTATATTGTCTAGGTCTTTTTCTTTTCCCTCCTTTACGAGTCTTCCTAGTTTTGTCTTGGGGGTCCACATGACTAGGTGTTTTTTCTGATCATGTATTTTTTCGTTTGTTGGCGGTAATTTCCCTTTTTCTTCTGAAGGTTCCTCGTTTATTTGCGCGAGCTCTTTAGGAATAATTTCAACAATCTCTTTTTGTTCTTTTTCTACCATTCAGAGCGCCTCCTTTATTTTTTTGATATTAATTGTTTTTGCTGAAGATTCTATTTTTTCGTTTGAGGGTAGCGATTCTTTGGCATGCGGTATGTTAAGTCCTGCATCGCCTGCACCCTTGAGTACTGCATAGATGCGCGACCCGCGAATATTCCGCTGCATTCCTATGTCAAGAATTGCTTCTCTTGGTTTTTGTTTGCAGCGCTTTCCTAGTAGATAGCCAGTGAGATATGCTGCTGCAAGAATCTTTAGACTTCCTTTTTTTTCCTGCGGCCAACCTTTTCCAAGAAGATCTCTTGAGGTAGCTGCTGTAATAATCTTGTCCTGTGCCTGTTGTGATCCAATGAGTTGCGCGATAATGTATCTGTTTGTTTTTCTTACTACGAGACGCGGCTTCTGTGATTTCAGGAGATGTATGCGAGCTTTGTAATCTGTTTTTGCATTTCTTCTTCGTTGACGAATTGTTTTAGGCATTGCTCAAGCCTCCTCGTTCTCTCAGGTGTGCGAGACTTTTGAATGCGTGCATGCGTATTTCCTTCCTCAGCGCCCTATAATTCTCCGGTTTTAGAGAGTTATGTTTCTTCTGTTGACGGAGATACGCACGTAATTTTCTTGTTATTATAACATAATTTTTCTTTCCTGGATTTACTTTCTTCTTGACACTGCCTGCGCGGCGGCGTGTCTTTCTTCGCTCCTTTAGCTTCCTGCCTGCTATTTCTGCAATAGTAATCGCCTGTGATCGATAGAGATCGCGCATGTCTTTTCTTGTAATGGCTGCTTTTATTTCAGATAAGCGACTCGTATTGAAAATAACCCTATTTTCTGCAACGTTGAGCGTTCGTGCGGCAAGAGCCTTCTTTTTCTCAAGCTTCATGGTGATGCCTCTGCTACATTTTGGATTGTAAGATTCTTTGCTTTTGCTTCTTTAATCAATTCAAGTTTCTTTTTGGCACCGATTTTCGCAAGAATAAGAATGTTCTTAGGTGTTGCTTTCTTTAGATCATTACGATTTCTTATATAGAGAGGCATAAGTCCATTAATTCTTCCTGTGCTCTTTTTTGGAGCGCGGTGGCCGATTGTTGGATAGGATGGATAGGATTTTCGCTTTTCTCGCATTTTGCTATGTCTCCCTTTTGGTCTTCGCCAGGTCCTTTTGCTTTTTCTTCTCTTTCCGAGCCGGAGATGCCTTCTAAATTCTTGACGAATAAATTCTTTTGACATTAGTTCCCTCGCCTTGGTTTTTCTATTATGATAATACCATCCTGGAAGATTCTTCGATCACGGCCTCTGATTTTTGTTGCTCTCTCTATGTTTGCTGCAGTTTGACCTGCTGCCTCACGATCTATCGATTCTAGTGTTATTCTCTGTCCCTTGACATTCACCTCAACGTTTTGTACGATCTGCGCTTTCCTGGGAGTTTTTTCTCCTAGAAAATTCGTGATTATTAGATTCTGTCCTTCTACCTTTGCTGTCATCGGAAAATGAACGTTGCATATCTCGAGTGTATATATGAATTTCTTTTGAAGACCTGTGAAGATATTCCTGATGTGTGCGATATTTGTCATAATCAACTTTCTCGTTGTACGATTTCCTCGCTGCGCGGTGAAAGTTATGATGTTCTCTGTACATTGTATCGAAACTCCGTCTATTTTTATTCTTCTTGAGCGCTCTGCTCCTGCGCTCTTCACTTGTAAGATTCCTCCGCTATAGCTGCAGGTAATGCCTTCAGGTATCTGAATTTCTTCGATAATTTTGTGTCTCATATTAGTAGATATAGGCTATTAAGCTACCCCCAATTCTTTTCTCCAGTGCTGTATGATGAGTCATTAATCCTTGTGGGGTAGAAATGATTATGAATCCTATGTTTTTTGCAGGAAGGTAGCGTTGTACATATTTTTCTATTTCATCAACGCGAACCGTGAAACGAGGTTTGATTGATTGTATCTTATTAATATTATTTAATTCTATTTTAAGCAATTTGTTAGTTATTTTATACTCCTTCACAAATCCCTTTAGCTTTACTAGCGCAAGGATCGAGAGGAGTAATTTTGAGTAGTGTTTTAGTTCGATTGATGTTTTTCCTGCTCGGCGAATATTCGTCATTTCATTGAGTGAGTCTGCGACAATATCTTGTGACATGTTAGCTGTACTTTTTGAATCCGATCTCTTCTGCTATCTCGCGGAAGCAATGTCGGCACATATTTAGATTATATTGATTGAGATGTGCTCCAAAACGACCACACCGCTCACACTTTTTTGCTGCGATGCCAAATTTTCTCTCCTGAGGTTTGTTGTGTTTTAGAAATTTCTGCATGACTGCTGGTTTGCTCCTCAATTGTTTGGCTACCTTTTTCCAATCGCTTGCTGTCATCGTACTTTCGTCCTGAAATTTTCCTCCATGAACATCATAATTTCTTGCGGCGTTACCTGCTGCTTCTGAGGGAGATGGGCTGCTTTTATTTTTTTACGCGAGATTCGCGCTCCTGCTCGTGAGAATGTGGCTGTTACATTAAATCCGCGGATGCCGATGTCGCGTTGATATTCAATGTCTGGGATTTCAATATACTCCTTGATTCCAAATGAGAATGTGTTCGGGGCGATTTGGGATTTTTTCAGCGTGTTGTTGAGTACTGCAAGCAGCTTCTTCAGAATTTTTCTCGCTTCTTCTCCTCTCAGGGTTACTGCTGTTCCTACCTCGAGACCTGGACGAACACCGAAGTCAGGGATTCTTTTTCGCGTGATGGTCTTATGCGCTTTTTTGTTTGTGAGCATCTCAAGAAGTTTTTTTGCTTTCTCAAGATCAACATCGGTTGCACCTGCGCTTAAGATCACTTTTTCAAGTCGTGGTGCTCGCATTGGGTTCTCGATCTTGCTCGATTGTTCTTTCATTGTACCATGACATGCTCCTTTTCAAGTATTATCACGTTTCCTTTCTCGTCTTGTATCGTGACGCTCCTGTCCAGAACATCTTTGATTGTGCCGTGAGTTCCTTGGTATTTTCCCTTGAGAATAATGCAGTGTTTCCCTTCTTCGAATCTGATCGTAGCCTGTATCCCTCCCGTGAGTTTGAGATTGATCGTATCATGAACGTTTAGTGTATTGTCCTCTGTTATGATATTCGTACCATCGTGACAGTTTATCTGTATCTTCCCTTTTTTCAGGAGTGTTTTGCCTAGCACCTTACAGCTGCGTATTTCTTTTTGAGAGGTTTCTTCTAGTTTGAAACGGCCGTTTTTTGTTATTGTTAGTATATAAGTCTTATCTGCGTGGAGTAGATTGAAAAGACAGAGACTATCTCGGTAGTCTTTCACTTCATGGCCGTTTATCTTTAGAAGTTTTTGTTTGATCATTGATTTCACTTCTCGTGCGGTGCGCGCGAGTTTCAACATGTCGCGCATCGCGATAACGATAGGTACTGATGCTGTTTTATGCGTGCGTGCTCTGGCTATATATTTCGTCCCTTTTCTCTGGATCGGTAGTTTTTTTGTTGATTCAGCTCGTGTGAGGTGCATGTTTCTTTTCCTCTGCTTTTTGTTTTCTTTCGAATACGCGAATTCTTTTTTTATCTTCAAGATTAAGTTCTTGAATTTGGAGCGTGTGGGGCTTGAAATAGACGTTTACCTTTGAACCGTCCTTTTTTGTTCGCTGAGTATTCTCTAGTGTGACTCTAATTTTTTTTCTGTCAACCGAAGAGATTTTTGCTCTCTTCTTCTTGAATTTTCCTCGCATGACAAGCACCTCATCGCCTTTCTTAAGAGGGATGTTTCTCTTGCCATACTGTTTCCTCAGACTTTTTGATAGCGGTGCGCTTAAAAACCTATGCCTTTGGTGAATTGGTGCATTGCTTAGAAATTTTCGTTGTTTTCTTGGTTGTTTGCTTGCCTTCCAGTGGGTGGAAAATAATTTTTTCATAGGACGAATTGCGCTATTTTTGCCACCTGTTGCCAACGTTCTTGTATCTCCCTTGCGACTGGTCCTTTAATTTGGGTTCCTCTAGGGCTGCCTTTTTCGTCTTTGAGCAGCGCGACTGCATTATCCTCGAAACACACCCGTTCTCCGGTAATACGCCTGTAGGGTTTTTTTTGACGAATAACCACTGCATCGAATACTTGGCCCTTCATGTCAGGCTTGCCTACCCTAACTGATACCTTTACCCAGTCAGCAACTTTTGCATACTGCTGTCTTCCTTTCCGTGATTTTCCGTGTTTTACCCCTGTTATCTTAACCACTCGTGCACCAGCATTATCTGCTGCAATAACGTAGCTACCGATGTTGAGTGCTCGTGATATTCGTGCGCTTACTGCTTTCATTGTGATTCCTCTGCTTGTTTTGAACTTTCTCTGTTTGCTGAGCGGATCTTTTCTGTAACGATAAAATGGATCATCTTGCTTATGGGGCGACATTCGCGTACACGGATGTAATCGCCTATTATGACAGCGATCGTGTCAGGAAGACGTGCGTGTATCCGAGTCTTTTTTTTATAGAAGCGCTCAAATTTTTTTATGTAGACTGTACGTTCAAAATCGATAACGACACGTTTCGGAAATTTTTTTACGACAAATCCCTCGAATGATCTGCCTCTCGTGGCGATTAGCGTTCTCACTCTGTCTTTCTTTTTTTCTTTCTCTGACTGCGTCTCTTTCATTTGTTTTTCTCTTACCATGTTCTTATTGTTTGAAGCCTAATCGCTTATGATCTCGTCTGAGAAGCCTAGTTTCACCAGAATAGGTCTTACCTTTTTCTGATGGTTCCCCTGCAACTCGATGACGTTATTTTTTGTGGTCCCGCCGCAGGCGAGTTCTTCCTTTAGGCGTTTTCCGATTGCCTTCACGTCGACATGCTTGTCAAACCCCTCGACGAGTGTTATTTTCTTGCCATACCTCCTCGTCTGGGTTACCACTTTTATGTGTTGCTCGCTCTTGGCGATTTCCTCAAACACATCTGCTTCTGTTGGTAGGCCGAATTCGGCTGCATCCATTATTTTTTGTTCAACGCCTCCTGCTTAGATTTGTTGCGTGTGAGTAGACGTGCAATTGCCTTTTTAATCTCTTTGGTTTTTGCTCCTTTCTTCTGGATTGCTCCTGTTGTCTTGATTAATTCAAAGTACAATTCGTAGAGCTTTTCTTGCCTTTCCTTCTCAGTTAGTTTTATCACATCAGTGTATCTTAGAACAGTCATTGTCTCGCCTCTCCTAGTTTCTTTTTTCCTTTCAGAGCAGGATCTGCTTTTGCGAGCTGATGTCGGGTCGCTGCTGCTATGATCTCCTGCTTCATCTTTTCGTCTAGTGTTATCTGGTCGTGGATGACTGCGTCTGGTGGGAGGATTCTTACTTGAACTCCTACAACGCCGGAGATTGTTGTTGCTTGTGCTTGTGCCACATCAACAACTTTCGCAGGGTCGCCTGTCTTTTTTAGATAGCCCTGTGCGAAACGCCATGAACGAGCACGTTCGCTCGGGAGTCTTCCTGAGAGAACAATCTCTGCTCCTCGTGCTCCTGCTTTCACAATCTGTTGGAGCATTCTGTAGGCGATAACTTTAAACCTCATTGATCCCCTCCGCTCGAGCATAACTGCGATTTCATCTGCGATGAGTTGCGCGTCAAGGAGCGGATCTTGAATTTCCTTGATTTCAACATGTGGATTATCGAGTTTGAATCTCCTTTTAAGAACATTTGTAAGTTCGTTAATTTTCTCTCCTTTTCTTCCAATAATAAGTCCGGGACGACTTGTCGAAACAACAATCTTCTCACCAATCGGTGTATACTCGATAATAACTTCGCTAATCCTGCCTTTACCTAGTTGGTTTTTAATATATTCTCGAACACCAAGTTCTTCTTTCTTAAATGTAACAAATTTTTTCTCGTCCATTAGATCCCCTCCTGCTGTATTTCTCGAGCGATGAGCAGGACATTTGTTCTTTTCGCACGTCTGCCCCCCGATCGTAATGGCCGCGATGCCCAGTGGGATGATGCCTGACTAATCCTTGTTTTCTTTATATCTAGACCGTTGGTAAGTGCATTTCCCTTTAATGCCTTGAGGATATTTATCATATAGCGTGCGGCTTTTACTGGATACCTACCTGACATTATGCCTTTTCTATGGGGTATTTCTCCCTTAAAGGGGATTGCTCGTTTGAGCTTACGGACATCTTCTAGTTGATGTATTGCATCATCAAGCGATTTATTCTTTACATAAGTGCAGAGGTACATGCTGTGTTTTTTCGAGATTGGAAGCGAGCGTCCTTGCGCTAGTGCGCTGTATTTCTTTTTTGTCTTCTCTATGTTGTTTTTTTTATCTTGTTCCATTTTTCTTGTTCCATTTTATTTCTTCTGCGCTCGCGAGCTCTTTGTTGCGCCGATACCTGCAGCACCATGCATGACACGACCTCGTGTTGGCGCGAATTCTCCAAGGCGATGGCCGATCATTTCAATAGTGATTGGTACTTCCTGGAAATTTTTACCGTTATGGACTGCAATTGTTAGACCAACTAGGTTAGGAACGATTATGATATCGCGTCTGTTTGTCCGTATCTTTTTATTTCTGGTATGCTTCTTTTCACACTGTTTAATGAAATTTTCTATTGTGTCAAAGTTCCTTAAGACTGAGCGCTTGCTCCGTGACGGCATATGCTGTGCTGCTTCTCGTACATCTAGATTTTTTAACTCGCTTATTGTCTTTCCCTTGTAGAGTATTTCTCGCGCCTTGATTTCTTCTTGCTCCATGTTACTTCCTCTTGCCTGTCCGCCTTGGACGGATGTGACCGACTTTGCTTCCTGGAGGTGCGTTTCTCTTTGCTATCTTTTGTTTGATACGCTTTCCTCTCCCTGACCCGAATGGATGATCAACAACGTTCATTTTTACTGCGGAGGTTCGTGGCCAGTGTTTATTGCGCGCTTTCATTTTATAGAACTTTCTTCCTGCGGTAACAAAGGGTTTCAGGATACGGCCGCTGCCTGCAACGACCCCGATTGTTGCTCTGCAATTGCTGTTCAGGATTATTTCCTTCTTGTTTGGTAGTGCAATTGTAATCTGATCCCCGTCTTTTTTTGTTAGAGTTGCTGCTGTTCCTGCGGCGCGCATTATTTTTCCACCATCGCCTGGTGTAAGCTCTATATTGTAGATACGAGTACCTACTTGGACATCTTTTAGCATGAGGATGTTTCCTTCTTGTGTATTCGGAAGTCCGATTGTTATTCCTTTCCCGGTATAGGCGCCATTAAATGCAGGGTTATAAAAGAACTCGTTGTTTATCTTTAGTTTCATAAGAGGGGCAGTATGACCTGCAGAATGTAGGAGTGATAGTATCTCTGCTTCTCCTATCTGCGTTGGGTAATGTACTCTAAATCTGTATGCTCCTCTCCGTACTCTGTAAGTAGGACCTCCTCTTCCTCGCGCTTGTTGTATTAATGTCTTTCCCATATTAGATCAATCCTAGTTTTGTTGCAATGTCAATTGCGGGATACTCCTTTTTGAATCTTACGTAGGCCTTCTTCTGGTTTGCTTGGAGCGATGTTCGCACTCCACTGACTTTTACCTTGAATATTTTTTCTATATTATCTTTAATCTCTGATTTTGTTGCGTTACGAGAAACTATGAAGACTAGCGTATTATCAATGTCGATTAGTTTTACTATCTTCTCTGAAGCAAGTGGTTTAAGGAACATTGTTTAATTCCTCCAGTGCTTTTTTTGTAAATAGGGTGAGCCTGCCTAAGGGGTAGAGCTGTTCTAACTTGAGTTCTTTCGGTGTCACGAAGTCAAAACCTTTTATCGATCTTTTTTCAGGTTGAGCAGTTATTATGAGTATGCCTCGATTTGCTTTGTATTTCCGACTCCGAACTTTTCCTTTTCCTGCACGAACGCTTTTCCTTTTGA
>CAYPUL010000013.1:968-13944 GCA_964413975.1 Candidatus Woesearchaeota archaeon | reverse complement strand
GTCAGCACAAATATTCGTTCCATAAGTCGGCTTTGCACCATCAGAAGAAACCTCTCTGCAATAACTCCCTAACAAATAATTACAATTCCCACAAGTCTGAGAATTTATATTAGCACTACTAGGATTACACAAATCTTTCACATCTTTTACATTAGCCCAGTAAACCTTATCATTTACCTTAGATGCATCATACACATTAGCAGGATTCCCGCAAGTATCTACAAAATACACCTCCTCTTTTCCAGGAACACACATAGTTTGTTTTGTAATCCCACAATTTGTTCCCAACTCTTCTGCAGAGCACAATTTACCTTCAAAGAACTCAACATTACTAACACCACTACTCTTTACATCACTAACAGCCTGTCCTGTTACACTACCAGAAGCACCACTCGCAGCTGGAGCTGGTTGCTGCTGATTATTCTGCTGCCCTCCTGTTGCTTCTTGCGCCGCTCCAGCATCACGTGGAGCAGGTACAAGCCCCTCAATCTCAGGTTGCGATGTTCCTCTGTCAGCTTCTCCAACATTACGAGTTCTACTCTGCTGATCATTACTCCCACTACCACTTTCAGCCTTATCACTACTCCTTCCTTGAATACCCTCTAAGCTACATTCAGATCGCTTTGTAAATTTACATGTCTTCTCAAAATCAAGATAGTAAACACACGCACCCTTCTCCTCAGCACGCACACTCAAAAGACACGCATCAACATCCTGAATACTAGAATCATAATTTGTTTCTAATCCCAAAGAGCTAGATAATCGCTTACATCGTGTTAACGTCACAAACGAAGCCTGATCCCCAAGAACACAGCAACCAAGATTACACTGCGGCGGTTGCTCTGCAGCCCATGTTCCTTTCTCTGCATTACACACAATCTGCGGCGTATTATCTAAACACGTTCCTTCAACCGAATCAAAACAAAATCCTCCTTTACAAAAAGAAGTAGACTCACACGAAGTTGGTATCTTCCTCGAGTCAGGAGCACAATCTTTCTCAGGCACATCCTGACAATACAATCCACTCAGAGTCTTCTCACAACAAACACTCTTATCTCCAACACCAACTTTTTCAGTATTACTCTTTCCTTCTTGCCCGCTCACAAAACCAAGAAAGAAAACACTTAATACAAATAGCACAATACAACTTAATACAACTCTATCAAACTTAGGTTTCAAAACCATAACCTCCAGGCCATGCCAAACTTCGCGTAGCAAATCTAAACCGTTCCTGCGTTGTCACATCTGTTATCGTAAAGATCTTAGAACCATCCCCTAATTTTAATTTTTCCACTCGCAAATTAGGATAATATCTCATATATAAAGTTGTCTCTGAGTCACCATAGGTAGCTTCATAGTCAAGAATACTAATTGCAACCATCAACAAAGAGTATAGTTCACTAGAAAGAGAAACATCAAAACCATCAAACTTCTGTGTTGTATCTTTTGTTATCTGTAATGGTGTCATAAAATCAACAACAATCTGTCGTGGAACAATATTAACCTCAACACCACTTTTCGCTCCTTCAGAAACCCTATATCCACGTTGTTCATAACTCTCTTTTAACTCCCGTATACACGAATCAGCTTTATCGCGAATCATCGAAGTCAACTCTTTCTCAAACTTACTCTTAATCAATGGCTGCTGTACAACACATGGCAGATAATACTGAGCATTATAACACAAATATTTTATAGGTCTACCTTCAAACTCGATAAATCCTTCTGGTTTACTATATCCTCCTTGTTCAGACAACATCTCGACCTTATCTAAAACATCCTCCTTAACACAATTCCTTAAAAAATCACTAGGATCCTCAATCCCAAAGAATATCGTCTCAAGTCTCGGATAAAACAAATAAATCAACGCTATCCCTGCTACAATAACAATTGCGACAATAACAAATATAGTCGTCTGCCCTCTTTTGCTCATTCCACTCCAAGTAAAATTTTGTTTATAATTGTTTCTCTCACTCTCTTTTACACGTTCTACCATACTATCTACACAACACCCTCTTTAACAACAATATCACACTCTCCAACTCGCTGATTATCAAATCTATCCTTACATCGTATATAGTAAGTCTTATCCTTATCAAACACCACATGATGAACAAGCTCATCACTATAACTTTCCATACCCTGCGCCTTTTCCAAACCAAATCCACACGCATTCATCATCCCTGGTTCAGGATTATTCACAAATCCACATTGCGCTTTCTCATTTGTAACTACAAAGAGAAAATTATTATCAGCATATACCCTAGTTACCAATGGAATTTCGGTATCTTTCTTAATACTAAAAGTCGTACTCTTCTCAACACTATTCCCAGCACCATCGCTACAATGTACACGAAGCGTATGTACACCAACGCTAAATCGCTCATATGTCTTCTTATGTAAGCCATTATCTGTTTTTGGCAACAAATCAAAGAGCCCATCAAAATCAACAGAACAAGAAGTACTCTCAACCAAGCCTCCAGATGTTCTAACCCCAAGATTTACAGAAGCAACATCCCCGCCAATCTCAATAACCTCCTCACTAGGTTCTATCGAATCAATACTCAATACAGTCTCAGTCCTCCTAAAACTAACAGAAACACTCTGTTGATTCTCATTCCTTCTTCCTTCATCAATCGTTCCTTGTAATTTAGGCTGATCCTTTGCACGAATATAGATTACCTCTTCATCATCATCAATAGGAACAGAAGTTTTACACTCAAATCCCTGTGGAAGACGATTCTCAGGATTTATCTCACAATCAAAGACATTCTCCATCTCATCAAAGTCTTTATCAACACCACTCCAACGCAACTCACTAGGCTCATTCACATAAACAGTTAAATCCTTAATATTTGTCCCAAACGGCAGATACTTCGTGAGTGGTTCTACCATTATAATCCTCGGCGGAGTATAATCATCTCGTATAATACATAGGTTAATAACATAAGCATTCTCATTCACATTTTCTAAAGCATCCTGACATTTAACATACAAACTAATATCCTTCCTTAATCCTAATTCTCCTAACTCAATATCAAACGCCTTTGCGTCTTCAAATCCAGTAAATAAGGCATTATGATCCTTCAGCAAAACACCCCTATCTCCAAAATCAGCCATCTCCTCAAACTTTGCAAGCGCGTCTCCACTAACTCTACATCTTCCATATTCATCTAATTCAAAACCATACTCAACTTTTTCGAACTGATTCACACACTCTTTATCACCACTTTCCCCCTTCTTTCGCACTTTAAACCCAACATCTGAAAACTCACGAATCTCAAATTCCTCTCCACTATGAGCAGACACTATCCTAGGAGCCTTTGTATCGCTTTTATCAGCACCCACACAAATACCTCCTTTAGGACCTTCACTCTCTTCAATAAACCTACAATTCCCAAGCGCCTCACATGAATACCTAGAACATGGAAATTCATTACTACCATCACTCATTACATCCTTCCCGCACTTATCACATTGAGCACCACCACGCGGCGGCTCCCAAGGCATACATTCAAATTTATATTTTATCTTCTTGATCTCTCCTATACCAATGATCTTAAAGATAGTTATAACAATAATTACAGCAACAACCATTACAATACCGACTGCCCCCACACCAGTCAAAGCAGCCTTTGTAAACCCTGCAGTCGCAATCTTGAATCCCACAAGTCCCCCACCAACACCACCAGTAGCTATCAACGAACCTGCAGTGAAAGAGTCAAGCCCAGGGCCAATACCAAGTGCATTGATCAACACAGAAGTGATTGCAACGCCAGCAGCCGCGCCCATCAAAGCGCCACCATATCCACCATAGGTGACTTGGATACCAACAGGAGCTCCTCCAGTCGCAAGAGGTGCAGCAGTACTTGCTGCTAAATCTCCAGCTGCTGCCTGTGTTAAACCAGTAGCTATTATTTTCCCCCCAGCAAGAACACTATAACTAACAGGAAGAACTCCTGCAGCCTGCCCTACAAGATATCCCACACCCAACGCACCACTAATCCCTGCAATCGGCAGCGCAGCACTAGCAACCTTCTCACCACCACTCTCTGGAATATCAGGAGTCCCATCTGCCGCATCACCGCCTTGAAATCTCGAGATCGTCTGCTGAATAATACTGTTTCCTAAGAGTTTATCAACACTTTTTCCAAGATGCGCATAGATCTCACTAATTTTACCATCAATAAACCTACCTTGAACAGCATTAGCATAAGTCGTTAATCGTGCAACATACAATGGAGACAGCTGCATTAGGCCAAGATCAGACTTACCATCCTTTGTCACCATATATCCTGGACCGCCCGGCAGCGCACCAACATAGTTTACTTCAAAACCACAATCGCCAAAGCTCATACACAAATCATTCATCTGTTGTGTAAATTTCTTCTTTTCACACTCACAATTCGCTTTACACTCCCAACCACTCAATGTTTTCACATACACAACAGTACACTCTTGCGAAGCCTTTCCACAAATTTGTTCTGCAGCAGCTCTACCATCCTCACTTCCACTATCAAAGCCAGGAGAATAACGCGGCAAACACATCGCAAATTCAAACGTGTCACTTGACTTTGAGGTTAAATCAACCTTCTTAACAAAACAATCGGGATCTTTTCCACAGCGCGCAGCCACAACTAGCTCAAGCAACTTTCCTCCTTTCTTTCTTCCGGCTGCAGCAATCAACCGCCCCTCTAAAGCATTAGGATTATACGCTAAACACTCCTGCCAACGATTCACACGACAAGTAGCAGCTGAAATTACATCATCCGAATACTCCTTTTTAGCCTGCTCCTCCACACAAATCTTATTCCGATAATCACCACACGATTCAGTTATAATCTCCCCATCCACACAACTCTTTCTAAAATGCTTGCTCCCCGGCGTATCCATCGCCCGACTACTAATAAACCCCCCGCCGATAATAGATCCTACAATATCAGCCCCAGGAATTTCAATACCTCCAATTCCAATACTATCAACACCAACTGCGCTCTGGTAAGCACACCAACTCTCTCCATGATCTCTTCGCACACCATTCTCGTAACACGATAGATCTCTACACACAACACCCCCATCAGGCGCGTCATTTAACTCTTGCACACGATCTTCACTTGTCTCGTCACCACACGCACTTCCAATAAATCTATTGCAATTTCCACAACTATCCTGATTCAAAACAACATTATCAACAGTTCCAATAGCACAGCTCTCTTCTTTTTTCTTTATCAAACCATCATCCACCGATGCAGAATCATAAATATTCTCTTTATTATCACATGAATCAAACCAATAAACTTCATCCAAACCTTCAACACATTTTGTTATTTTTCTTGGTTCACAATCAGTATTCAAATCTCTATTTGAACACAACATACCCTCATGAAGCTCTCCATTAATCTCTTCACATCCTCGCTGTGTTGTCCTTTTACATCCTTTCTTTCCCCAGAGATCATCAACAAGAGCAAACGTACATGCTCCTTCCCTCAGAGCATTAATATCTGCTTGGGCAATACACACTAATTCACTAGTTATTTCGCTAGAAAACTGGGCATTCCCACTTCCCAACTCAACACCAAGCGATTCAGCACGTTTCTCACATTGTCGAGCAGTCACAAAAAAAGGCTGGTCTCCAATAATACAACACCCTTTCTCACATTGGGGAACATTAGCTTCAGGATCATTAAACCACTCACCACTTTTACCTTCGCACTCATCTTTAGAAGACCGCGGCGCACATGTTCCTTCTTCAGTATCATAACATGTTCCTAATTTACAAGGAGAATCTTCAGAAAGCTGATCACGCGACCTCTCCAAACATCTACCATCACATTTCTCATCGCATCCTTGCGTGATATATTCCTGACATATCTTTCCATCCTTTGATTTAGGACAGGTAGATACGCCTCCAGTTGAATCTGCAATACTATCAAAAATCTCTCCTCCATCAATCCCTCCACTCATAGGAACAAACTTCTCAATTATCTGCCATAAACCATTAGCATAATCAAGATTCTCATCAAGCCCCTTGAGAAGACTTTCAGCATTATCTCGTTCTGACCCAGGAACAATATCTTGAATATCAGCGCGCGCCTTCGCTATCCCAGGATCATCTTCCTGCGCTTCCACCCCAGAAAAAGCCCCTCCAATAAGATACGCAAACGCAATAGTCGAACATATTAACAATACTATTTCAAATACAGCAATTCTCTCCCTACTTTTTCCTTTTATTCGCAATATCTTTTTCTCCATCATATCCCAGCAGGAATTAAACAACTCCTGATCGCAATATTCATCTTCTTGTCAGTTTTCGTATCAATGATCGTATAGATATTACTAGAATCAGATGTAACATACTTTGTAATTGTAAATCGCGGATACATTATCTTATAACCAACATACTCAAAATTACAATATTTTGCCTCCTGTGCAGCAATCTCAACAGCTACACTTCCCAAATCATAAGCAGGATGAATCACGATAGATTCAAAAGAATCATAAGTTCGCGTCTGTCCTTTCATACTAATCTTCATCTGTTTTTCAGTTCTCACAAGAATTCTATCTGGCTCAAGATTAACATAAATTCTAGGCGCCCCCGGTTCAATCACAATCTTTCCCTGTCTTTTTTTCACTCCCTGCTTCATCTCATTCAAACATCCAGAAACACGCGGTGTTAAATAAGAAACAATCTCCTGTTCCATCTCGCGCAAAAGCATAGAATGCTGCTGTACACATGGATTATAATATCCAATATTTTCACACAAGTACTCTATATTTGTATTGTCAAAAAACTTCGCGTTCTCAGGCTCAACAAAACCTCCCTGAGGCAACATAAGATCAACAGCCTCTGTAGTATACTTCTGCACACACGAATCAACAGCCGCTTGAACGTCAAACACACTCTCTCCTTCAGGCGGCTGCACAAAATTGATATTCCGTCCCAATATGAAAAATAAAACAATAGACACAACAAGGACAATTCCCAAAATAATCCAAATCGTTACCTGACCTTTATTAAACCTAGAAAAAACTATTTCTTCATCCATAAAGTAACTCCTATCTTCTTATCAACCTTCTTCTGAATCCGCTCAATCTTGCCTTCCAACGCCAAATCCTTCAAGTAGCTCTCAGCAGTATTCCATGAAACACTCAAAGCCCGTGCAACCTCAGAACTAGTTACAACCCTCTCTTTCCTGATCAATTCAAGTATCTTAGAGTAATTATGAGGTTTCATAATTAATTACATTATAATTTCCATATGAAACTACATATATAAACCTTTCACTCAGGAAAGAAAAAAGTTGAGTGATTCAGAAGGTTACAATTTATGTATAGATGATAAAACTTGAGGAGAATGAAATTACACTTTATTCTTTCCTATCTCCTAAACATCCAATCTATCACTGCTCCAACAATATTCCTCCGTCGTCCTACAGTGGATCCACCACCTCCAAATATCACGCTCGCAGAACCACCTTGAGATGAAACAACCCTGTCAGAAATCTTTTTGCAACATCCATCAATACATTCAAGTGGGGAAACACAAAACTTCTGTTCCACATTAATCGCTCTTCTCCTTCCTTCGACACACCCACAAGCATTTTCAGGAATTCTACACATCCCCGCAATACGACTCACAATCGGATCCAACTCGCATTTCACTTCAGGAGGCTGAGATGCGCAATCATTATCATTCACACACTCAAGTACAGGCAAGTTTCCTGATGTTAAGTGAGATCGAAATACACCATAATCTATCAAATCAATATCTCCATCGATATCAGAATCACTTCTTCTACAAGAGAAATCTAAGGCTTTCCTGATGCCTAAAAGTGCCCAGCGTTCCTCAAAACTATCTGAATAAAACGAATCAAGATTCGTTATAGCAATACCAGAAATAATCTTGGTTTCTCCCCTGCTCAATATCGCTGGGGAAAGAGTATTTATAGCCCTATCGAGAACTAGTACAAGAACATTACCATTACTCTCTACTCTTTTCAAAAAAATCTCTTTATCATCTAAAAAGTCTGGAATCACGGATTCCGATTCCTTTATTTTGTACTCGGCGACAGTATTACTAACAAAGCAACCTTCGAAAACAGCATAATCATCCAAATCAACATCGTGATCTCTATCAAAATCAGCAGGAGAAAACACCACATTGGGTAGTTGATCACAGTCGTAACATCCTGTATGCTGTGGATCATGCATATACATAGGCCAATCAGAATTATACGGAGTACCAAGCTCCCAAACATAGAGATTTGCTCTTCTTTCTTTTATACGCAAAGGAGAGGATCCTCTAGAACCCACAATTAATTCTGTGCTACCATCATTACTCAAGTCAGCGAGAGCAGGAGCAGTATAGGGATCATATCTATAACTAGGTTCAATCGGTTTTGAAAAGATTAGAGAAAAACTAATACGTCCATTATTCTCTTCTGATCTAAAAGCTGACACTTTAGATTCGCTACGAAAGATAATATCGGAAGAACCATCATTATCTACATCACCTGCAATAAGTGTTCCCCTACCAGCCCCTCTCTGATCATGAAGTTTCCCCCCGAAAGAATCATAAACATATATATTCCTTTCTAGAGAAGAAGGAACGATAATCTCCAAATTACCATCCTCATTAAGATCGCTGACAATTGGATTTTGCACAAGAGGTCCAGGAAGAGGAGGCCATCCTTGAAGAACCTCGCCACGTCTATTGAAAGCATACAACCCATCTTCAAAATCATTAGGATCAAAATAATCATTATCCCAAACAGAGATAATAATATCCCGGTACCCATCCTTATCAATATCCGCAATTACTGGAGAGAAATGCATATCTCCTCTGATATCTATAGGGAAATTCTCGAGCGATGATCCGTCAATATGAAATGCATAAAGATGATTTAGAGAGCCTAAAGGAGGCAGTCCCTGATTAACAATAATCTCCTTTACTCCATCATTATCTAAATCAGCTACAACAGGAGACGTTCTAACCAAATCCTTTAAAGGCGGCAGTCCGTAATCACCAGTGGGTTGCGGCCATCCAGGAAGCGGATTGCCAAATTCATCCATTACAATCACGACAGGTTCATTATCGATAAAGGAGCTATCAGAATCCCTGTACCTGTGATACTGCTTTATAATCTCTTTTCTTCCATCATTATCTAAATCCGTGATAAAAGCCCCACTTGAGGTAATATAATTGGCGTTGTTTTCCGGCATAAGAATATTTCGTAAAATAGAACCATCTGCTCGGTACACAACCAAGTTGTCGTTTACCGAAACAATAATTTCTTTATTACTGTTATCTGAATCAATGTTCTCTACAGTAATACCACCTATATGTGCGTAGCCATTGTAGGGTGTAGCATCCACAGGCCAACCTTCTAAGTAGCTCCCATCCTCATTAAACGCATAGACTCGAGGCGGGTTGTCTAAATCGCCTCCAATATCAACAAATATCTCTTTTTTTCCATCACGATTAACATCATCAACAACAGGTTCAATAAAGGGCGCGAAATAGGAACTAAAAGGGAACCTTTGGGGCCAACCTTGCTTAAGAGAGCTATCAAAGCTAACAGATACAGAGTCTTCAACTCTTCTCCCATCAGAATAAAATAAACGAACCCTAATATCAGTAGTAATGCTCCTCTTAAGAACAGAGGGATCAAAAACAGCAATAACATCATTCTCGATCTCTCCTCTTCCACTATTAGTCAATACAATTCCATCGCTAAATTCCACACCATCAATAAGATATACTACCTCAAAACTATCGAATTCTCCTATTAAGCTACCACGTATTTCTAAAGGGCTCTTCATACCATAAACATCGCCTGTAAAGATAAGGAGATCTAGATTATTTATAGTACTCTTGAGTATAAGTTGCACCTCTCCGCCGTCCTTTCCAGTAACAACTAATTTGAAGGAATATATTCCCTCATCCAATAAAGTACTGTCAAACCCGGAATATACAACACCAGTTCTTACACCATTACTACTAGTGTAAAAAATTGTCCATTCTTGTTCTCCGTCTTTCTGATATTCCAAACTATAGTGATCAAATTGTTCGCCTCCAACTACACCAAGAATATCGATACTTCCACGAATCTCAGAAGGAAGAGTAACTACTCCAACAAGAGGAAGATAATCATAACATGAGGGTGAAAAAATCCTATGATTAGTATAGAAAGAATTACAGATCTCACGAACATGAGGCGTACCATCACTCAGATCATTATTTCCATAAGTCGCGTCATCAAGAATAACGAAATTATCAAGGAGTTCAGAAAAACTCTGAGGATCCTGGCTTATCGCTAATAACGCCAATTTATCAGCAATATCTTTTCCCACAATCTCCCTAAAATCCCATATCGATCCAGATATTATCTCAGCACCAGTATGTGGTTCGTCATCATAGTCGCCAGGATATACATTTGTATTGTCACAAGTCCGTAAACAAGCTTGGCCTGGACGGATGCTGGATAAACACGGATCTTCTGTGATAGAACATGCAAAATAATCTGCATAAGCCTCATTCATATTTCCTGTCTCACCCCAGTAAATACGTGAGAGTCTAGGAGCAACCTGATCAATAATATTATGTGTGTATTCATGTATCACCACATCACTAAGCAAAGAGAGAGGTTCACATGCTCCAGGCCTAAAAAAGTTAATACTTGCGCCATCAGCAAACGCATTACACTCTCCAAGTAAACCCAGATTCGCAATCATCTGAAAGTTCATTGCATCACGAAGGTTAAACGGAGCTTCTCTTTCAGTATAGAACTCATGTAAGAAATTAGCATGATAAAAGACATTCGATGCTTCTTGCTTATAAGATAAATCGTGTTGTTCCCAATCAATCTCGATACCATCTCCCGCGCCAGTTTCATAAACACGCAGATCAAATCCATCATTAATACTATTATCAACAACCTTCGTGTATGGTCCCTCAAACATTGTTGAAATCCTCTGACCAGCATCAAAAGAAAATCTTCCAGTTTTGTCAGTTGTTGCTGATGAACTATCAGATTGCACATACTCATCAGAAAAATCCTTTCTCACACGCATCCCTACAAAAGGATCAGGATAAGTCATCCCTGAAACATGCCCTGAAGCACTTACATAACGTATATCGTCAAAAGCATCAATGAACCGTCCATCATGCGCATCAATAAAAACAACAGGCGCACGCAGCTTTCCTGACCTGCCATTTATTACTGGAAAATCCACTTTATAAGCCAAATAATAGTTAGCTCCATCTTCAGAGATTCTAGGGTAGATAAAAAGCAGCTCATCCAAAGGATCTACATTAGTTCCAATCCATTGTTGAGCGAACAATGCTGCCTGTTCCTTTGTTACTTTAGGAACCACATCGATCTGAATCTTAGGATGGAAATTAGAATCTAACAGAGAAAGTTGCCTTCGAGAAGTAACCGTTTTAACATATCCATTAAAAACAGGCACACCCCGATACACTTGCTCAAAAGACACTGCTTCCAAACTACCAACACGTACAACCTTCTCTCCTACCAATTGCGTTGTATCAATCTTGAGCTCGTTTTTATATCGATCCAAAAAAGCAATAACCTCCTTACCAATAGGAGGAGGCGCGCGGGAAGTAATAAAATTTGTCGCTTTAGAAAAAAAACCAGGAGCCAACGATCTACTTTTCTCAAAAACAACTCGTAGAGGACGTTCTTCCAAGGGATCATAAATAATCTTCGTCTCAGCTTGAGTGAAAGGAGAGACAAAAGAACCAAAATAACTAATCTCCAATGCCTGTCGTTTTTGGCTCGAGGTAGTAAGAGGATAACTCTTCTCCGATGCTTGAGAAAGCTCATCCACTCTTTCATCAATATACCCCTCATAATCTATAAATAAATCACTATCATCCACAAGTACGCCGCTTTCTGAATCTCCATTCTCAGGAGAGCGTATTGCAAAAACGCCAGAACTAAACACAAGCAAGAAAAGTACAGAAGCAAAAACAATTCTTTGTAACATCATATCCTCTTTACCTCTTCAATATTGAAATCGATATATAAATCTACCGTATGTGGGCGAAGTGGGACAGGATTGGCTAATCCTTTTTTCTATTTTTATACAAAGTGAATACTCGAATAATATTATCTATATTACCTAGGTAAAGCAGAACTCTTTGCTTTACCTTGCCTCTTTTATCTAGTTTACCTTCTACAACATAATAATATGTTTTGCCTTTTATCTTTTTGTTTCACATATATGCCATATTCATTAATTTCTATTAGGCACAACCATATATAAATATTATGAATATATCTTTAATAAAGTATATTTACATTGCAGAGCAATATGGCATAACTTATTCAGATTATAATCATTCAATCCCGTCCCACAACGTAGAAGATAGATATATTTATAAATATCAAAAGGTTACAATTTATATATCTTTATAATACAAGAAAATGGAGTAGAAATGACTTTAAAATTGATTGTAGAAAAATTGGCTTGGGATAATAAAAAATTTACTACATCAGACGAAATAAAAGATTATTGTAGAAGGCTCTCTCTAGATTATCTTCCAACAATAAAATATCTTCTTCGCAATAAGTATGTAACCAGGATATTCAAAGGGATATTTTATGTGTACTCAATAGAAGAAAGAAAGCTTGGAAGGTCTGAAATGAATTTCTTTGAAATAATAAAAGAGGCATTAAAAATTAAGGGAATTAAAAATTGGTATTTCGGCTTAGAATCTGGACTGAAATTTAACAATCTAACTCATGAATACTTTGTTATCGATTATATTATTAATAGTAAAATATTTCGGGCTAAACCAATTACTATAATGGGGAGAAAAGTAAAATTTTATAAACTATCTTCTAAAATGTTTTCATTTGGAATAATTAAAAAGAATATTAATTATTCTGATTCAGAAAAAACCCTTCTTGACTTGCTATATTTAAAACACTATACTAAAGAAGAATTTGAA